>DASSQB010000001.1:0-13746 GCA_035702725.1 Terriglobales bacterium
TGGCCGCCTTGCACGGAGCGCACGCCTTCGATTACGGCAAGTTCGTGCTGCACGGATACTACCTGCTGAAGTGGGGTGTCTTCTGGGGCGTGTTCTTCCTGTTCGTGGGGCTGTTCGAGGAATTCACATTCCGCGGGTACACCTTGTTCACCTTGACCAGCGGCGTGGGCTTCTGGCCCGCAGCCGTGTTTTTGTCGTTCCTGTTCGGGGCCATACACCTGGGGAACGCGGGCGAGGAATGGGTGGGCGGGCTGGCGGCAGGGCTGATTGGCTTGTGGCTGGCGCTGACGGTGCGGCGCACGGGAACACTGTGGCTGGCCATAGGATTTCACCTCTCCTTCGACTGGGGTGAGACCTTTCTTTATTCCGTGCCCAATAGCGGCACGGTAATGCCCGGGCACCTGCTGGGGTCACATTTCCATGGACCGCGCTGGCTGACAGGAGGGTCGGTAGGTCCGGAAGGCAGCGTGCTGGTGTTTGTGCTTATCGCCCTGCTGTTTGTGGTGTTTGACCGGGTGCACCGGCAGGCGAAGTATCCCCAGCCTGGCACCACAGGCGAGCTGCGCTCGCCCGGACAGCCTGGGGCGGCTGTCCCTACGTGATTCGGAACTGAGGATTCTTTCTTCGCATCTGCGTCTTCCACAAGCAGTCCCACAAGTTCACAACTTGTACACAGAAAGTTTGACGCCGGATATTGCGCGACACGCGGGACTGATGCAAAGTCACATCAGGCTCTATGAAAGCTACCCTAGATGTTTGTCCCCTGTGCGAAGGTACGGGGTGGAAGAGTGTAGAAGCGGGCAAGGAGCGGCGGGTGACGCGCTGCGATTGCACGCTGAGGGCGCGCAATGACCGCCTGCTGGCGCAGGCGCGCATTCCCAGGCGCTACGAACATTGTGAGCTCTCAAATTTCGAGTTCGAAGGGCCGCACCGGCTTCTGGCGCCGGCGCGCATGGCAGCCTGCAAATTTGTGGAAGAGTACCCGGTAGACAGCACCGGGCTGCTGCTCATCGGACCCATCGGCGTGGGCAAGACCCACCTGGCGGTAGGCATTATCAGGGAGCTGATCGTCAGCAAGGGAATTGCCTGCCTGTTCTATGACTACCGCGAACTGCTGAAAGAAATTCAAAACTCTTACAACAGCTCAGTCCAAGCGACGGAGCTTGAGGTGCTGCGGCCGGTGTTTGAGAGCGAAGTGCTGGCGCTCGATGAATTAGGCGCGGTGAAGCCCACGGAATGGGTGTGGGATACGGTGAGCCTGATTTTAAACACCCGCTATAACAACAACAGAACCACGATCATCACCACGAACTTTGACGATAAGCCCGCTGGCGTGCTGGCCGGTCCCCGCGCTGCCGCCCGGGAAGAAACCCTCGGCGACCGCATTGGCGAACGCATGCGCTCTCGCCTGCATGAGATGTGCCGCATCGTGAAGCTGGAAGGGGAGGACTTCCGGCAGAAGTACCGCAGCGCCAGCTTCCGGTAAAACCCATTTTTCACCACAGAGGACACAGAGCATACGGAGGAAAAATTGGGGGATTTCAGATTGGGAGGTTCTCCACAATCAGGCTTTAGACGACATTCATTTCGTTCAAAATGAAGAATCGAAAATCCTCTGTGTACTCAGTGTCCTCTGTGGTTAAACACGAACTGCGATAATGAGTAAATGCTGGCCGAGCGGCTGGAGTTCGCTCCCGAGCGCGATGTGGAGATTTTTGCCTCTGTACCCGCGCGCCCGGCGGTATTTCTGCTGCGCGGGCCTGAGGGCGGGGCCGAGCCCTACGTCAGCAAGACCGCCAACCTGAAGCGGCGCCTGCAGCGTCTGCTGGGCCGAGCGGAAGAGCGCACGCGGCGGCTAAGCCTTCGCGAGCGAGTAAGCAGCATTGAGTACACGCTGACCGGCTCTGACTTCGAATCCGGATTCCTGCTCTACAAACTCCTGCGCTCGACTTTCCCCAAGACGTACTCCGCGCGCCTGCGGCTGCGGCCCGCCCCCCTGGTCAAACTGCACCTCGATAACGAATACCCGCGAGCTTCCATTACCACGCGATTGGGCCGGCTGAGCGGGCGTGCGATCTACTACGGCCCGTTTGTCTCGCGAGTAGCGGCGGAGAAGTTCGCCAATGACTCGCTGGACTTTTTCAAAATGCGGCGCTGCGTGGACGACCTCCATCCAGACCCCGCCTTTCCCGGCTGCATCTATTCGGAGATGAAAATGTGCCTGGCGCCATGCTTCAAGGGTTGCACTGACGAGGTTTACGCGGCGGAAGTGGCGCGGGTGCAGGATTTTTTTGACAGCCGGGGACAATCGCTGGCGCGGGGATTAGCTGCGGAGCGCGAGCAGGCCTCCGCCAGCCTGGATTTTGAGAATGCGGCCGCGGCGCATGCTCGCCTGGAGAAGCTGGCCCCGGTGCTCAGTCAGTTGCCGGAAATCGTGCGCCGGCTCGACCGGCTTTCCGGGCTGATGGTCCAGGGTGCAACCGAGGAGAACACCGTGACGCTATTTCGCGTGCAGGCGGGCGTCATTTCGGGGCGGTTGTCGTTCGGGGTGCAACCGGCGGCGGAGCACGCGGCCAAGTCGCAGTCCATGGAGTCGCGCGTGGAGACGGCGCTGGCTGCATTTCCTGAGGCATCCGAAGTATCCACGCTGGAACGAATGGAGCATCTCGCAATCCTCAAACGCTGGTACTACCGCAGCAGCCGGGCCGGAGAAATTTTCTTCGCCGACGACAAGGGCGTGTTGCCCATGCGCCGTGTCGTGCGCGGGATCGGGAGAGTGTTTCACGGCGAGCACCCGGAGATAAGCACGCAGGCAGGAGGAGCGGTTTCCGACTTATTCCGAAGGGAGCATTCATCATGACGAAAGACAATCACGACCAGGCGCTGCGCCAGCACCTTCTCGATCTGTTGAAGGGCGGGAACGCGCATGTGAAGTTTGAAGAGGCGGTAAAAGATTTTCCCGAGGGCCTGCGGGGCAAGAAGCCCGAGGGCCAGCCGCACACAGCCTGGCGTCTGCTGGAGCACATGCGCATCGCGCAGTGGGACATTCTGGAGTTCAGCCGCAGTTCCAAGCACGTCTCCCCTGAATTCCCGGATGGCTACTGGCCAGAAGGTGATGCTCCGCCCAGCGTGGCCGCCTGGGAGAAGAGCGTGAAGCAGTTCCGCGCCGATGTGAAAGCTATGCAGGACCTGGTAGCTGATCCCAAAACTGACCTCTACGCCCGCATTCCGTGGGGGGACGGGCAAACTGTCCTGCGCGAAGCCCTGCTGGTGGCAGACCACAATGCGTACCATCTGGGCGAGTTGCTGATGATCAGAAGATTGCTGGGAGCCTGGAAATAATTGGCCCAGGATTTACGCGGGTTAGCTAAGCCGCACTGGGGTGTGGCAGGTCCTTGGCAAAACACCAGGCGAGCTGCGCTCGCCCGGACAGCCGAGGGCGGCTGTCCCTACAAGACTCGTTCCGGGGACGGCTGTCCACACAGCGAGACCCGGCACTGCCGAGAGCCGAAGGCCGATAGCTACTTCTCGCCGGTGAGGGCCTTCAGGAACAGATAGTAGAACTGCACTCCGTTGTAGTAGGACTGCACCCCCAGACGCTCGTCTCTACCGTGGGCCCGGACATCATCCATGTCAATTGCGGTGCCGGAAATGCCGAAGGTGGGCAGGCCGGCGGCGTTGGTGTAGATGCCGTCGGAGGCGCCGGTAGACATGGTGGGAATTACGGGAGCGCCCGGCCACATCTCAGCCGCCACCTTATCCAGCGTTTGCATGACGTCGGGACGGAGCTGCACAGGAGCGAAGCCTAGCTTTTCCGGCGCGCGGTCCATCACCTGACCATCGTTGCCCACGAAGCGTACTTCAACTTTGGGGTCAGCAAAGATCTTGACCAACTGCTGCCGCACCTCCTCGCGCGAGTGGCCCGGCAGGATACGGCAGTTGACGTTGGCAAGTGCGGTCTGGGGCAGAGCGTTGTTGGCGTGCCCCGCATCCAGGCGCGTCGCCACGCAGGTGGTGCGCATAGTGGCGTTGAACACCGGGTCTTCAGATAACCGCGCGATGGCAGCCTGGTCCGGTGGCGTTTGCAGGATAGCCTTCATATCGGCCGCGCGCTGGCCGTGCTCGATGGTCGCCATGCGCTCAAAATAGCCACGAGTAACCGCATTGAGCTCGAAGGGGAACTTGTATTTCTCCAGACGCGCGAGAGCGTCGGTGAGGTGATAGATGGCGTTATCGGGCACCGGCAGCGAGCTGTGCCCGCCGGGATTGGTCACTTTGAGCTGGTAATCGCCATAGAGCTTCTCGCTGCCGTCCATCGAGATGAACAGGGGCTTGCCGTTGACCGTATCCACGCCTCCGCCATCAGAATTGAGCACGTACTCGGCATTGATCAGGTCGCGGTGGTTCTTGATCAGCCAGTCCACGCCGTTGGCGTTGCCGCCTTCTTCATCGGCGGTAAGGGCGAGGATAAGGTCGCGGTCCGGCTTGTAGCCTTCGCGCTGGAGGCGGATGAAGTCGGCCACCCAGATGGCGTCATCGCTCTTCATGTCCTGCGTGCCGCGGCCGTAGAAGTAGCCGTCTTTCTCCACGAAGTGGAAGGGATCGGTGGTCCAGTCAGAGCGGCGCGCTTCCACCACGTCGAGGTGGCCGATAAGCAGAATGGGCTGGTGGGCGCCGGTGCCGCGATAGCGCAGGACCATGTTGCCGTGGCGCGAGTCGGGGCCCATGACGACTATGTCGTTCGCGGGAAACCCGGCATCGCGCAGGCGCTTGGCCAGGGCTTCGGCAGCAACGGTGGTGCTGCCGTTGGAGTGGGTGGTGTTGATGTCAATCAGTTGCTGGAAAATATCGCGCGCCAGCTGCTTGTCCGCAGTGGTCAGCTGCGCTTGTGAGCTGGGGGAAGTAACCAGGAGAAGGACGATAGGCAGCAAAAACCAGGAGCCGGACTTGAGCATGGACCCTCCGCGGGGATGTGAGCACGGAAGGGGCATTGTACACGGAGGGAACAGTTGGTTGAGGGGATGCGGCGTTACTTTCCAATGCAGAAGGTGCTGAAAATTAGCCCCAGAATATCGTCCGTAGTGGTGGCGCCGGTAATTTCATCGAGCGGGCGCAGGGCATTGTAGAGGTCGAGCAGCAGCATCTCGTGGGGAACGTTCTGGTCAACGGCGGCCGAGGCGGCGTCCAGGGCGTTCAGAGCGTTCTCCACCAGGCCGCGGTGGCGGGCGTTGGTCAGGAAGCCGCTTTCCATCTGCGCGCCCTGTTCGCCGCTTACTTGGCGCAAAATCTCAGCGCGCAGTTCGGGGATGCCGGCGCCGGTGAGAGCTGAAGTTCGGACCACGGGCAAGCCGTCGACGGTCGAGGGCTGACGGTCAACCGGTGTGGCGTGGAAGCTGTCGGCTTTCGGCTCTCGGCTGTCGGCTAGATCAGCTTTATTCTCGACTGCAATCCCGCGTCGCTTCGCTGCCTGCTCCACCAACTCTTTGTCCTCTTCGTTTCGTGCTTGCGAGGCATCGAGGACCACCAGCACCAGGTCAGCGTCGGCCAGGGCTTCCATGGACTTGCGAATGCCGATGCTTTCGGCTTCATCGAGCGCGCGGCGGATGCCGGCCGTGTCCACGAGCTTGACGGGAATACCCTCCAGGGCGACAGTCTCGCTGACCAGGTCGCGGGTGGTGCCGGGGGTGGCGGTCACGATTGCGCGCTCGCGCTGAACCAGGCGATTGAACAGGCTGGATTTGCCCACGTTGGGGCGGCCCACGATAGCCAGGGTCAGGCCCTCATGCACCATCTTGCCGTAGGCGAACGAGCCTGCTAATTCCTGCAAAGGCGCACGCACCGCCGCAATGCGCTGCCGGATTTGCTCAGCCGGCAGCACCGCGACATCGTCTTCGGCGAAGTCAATGCCGGCCTCCAGCACGGCGATCAGCTCCACCAATTTCCGCTTGATGGGCTGGAGGCGCCGGGAGAGGGCGCCCTCGAGCTGTTGGGCCGCCACCTTGGCCTGGTATAGGGTCTGGGATTCGATCAGGTCGCGAACCGCTTCGGCCTGGGCCAGGTCCAGGCGGCCGTTGAGAAAAGCGCGCATGGTGAATTCGCCGGGCTCGGCCAGCCGCGCGCCCCGCTTGAGCGCCAGTTCAACAATGTGGCGCAGGACCACGGGCGATCCGTGAGCCGAAATCTCCACGATGTGGTCAGTAGTGTAGGAGTGCGGCTTTTCAAAGAAGGTGACCACTACCTCGTCTATACGTGTGGAGACGGGGCTGTGCCCCGTCTGGGCGGAACGGAGCTCCGCCGCCACACGGTCCGTCGTCGGCTCTACGAGCTCGCCAAACACCGCCCGGCCCGGCTCCAGTTCGTGCTTCAGGCGCAGCATCGGCAAGGCAATCTGCCGCGCCTCTGGCCCGGCCAGGCGCACCACCCCAATGCCGCCGCGGCCGGGCGGTGTGGAGATGGCGACAATGGTGTCGTCCAGGTTCACGGTTTTATTCTAACGGGGCAGAACATACATTTTTTCTAACCTGGCTCTATCCCGGGAATCTAAGTGGAATTCTGATCTGGAGGGTGGTGAACGATGTCAGCAACCGATGAAGTCCTGCGAGCCAATGAAGCTTATGCTAAAGCCTTCAAACTGGGCAGCCTGCCCAAACCCCCCGCCCGCAAGCTGGCGGTGCTGGCCTGCATGGACGCGAGGCTCTCGGTGGAAGAATTTCTGGGCTTAAAGACCGGTGACGCGCACATCATCCGCAACGCCGGCGGCGTGGTCACCGAAGATGCACTTCGCTCCCTCATCATTTCCCACTACCTGCTGGGCACGCAGGAGTTTCTCGTCATCAATCACACCGATTGCGGCATGCTCAGCTTCGGGGAGGAGGAGCTGCGCTCACGCCTGGAGAAGACCACCGGAAAAACCGCGGTTGTGCCCGCGTATTTCCATAGCTTCCGTGACGTGGAGGAGAACGTTCACCGTCAGGTGCAGCGGCTGCATTCGCATCCCTGGATTCCGTCCTCGGTCACTGTGCGCGGGTTTGTATATGAAGTCGAGAGTGGCCGGCTGCGCGAAGTGGCGCCGGAGCGGGCACGGCGGGCAGGCTGACGACCGGGAGGGCAAATTCACTCACCGTGTCCTCCCCACTACCCGCGCCGGCGCCAGCTTGATGCCCATTTGCCGCAGGATGACCGGCATTACGGGCTTTAACCCCAGCTCTTTCTGCAGGAACTGGTCTCGATCCATCAGCGCTTCGGGATCGTTGAATTCATGGCTGCAAAAGTAATACTTCTGCTGCTTAGGCTGAGCGGCCGCGTCGAAGTATTGCTTCGCGAACTTGGGCGTGATGTAGCGGTCGTGGCGGGCAAACTGGAAGAAGAGCGACGACGGCGCTGAATGCGCCACGAAATGCTCCGGGTTGATGGGGGAAATTACTTTGACATAGTTCGCGATCTGTTCGCTGTTGTAGGCCTTGTGGGTCATGGCTGCGATGTAAGTATCTCCCGAAAAATCGGTGAGGGTCGGCAGCCCGCCCATCAACACCAAGGCCTTAATGCGCTTGTCCGCTGCGGCAAGTGGACCGCCCCAAGTAGCTCCCAGACTGTGGCCGACGTAGCCGATGCGTTTGGCATCCACTTCTCGACGGCTGAGTAGCACGTCAACGCCGCGGCGTGCATCCACTACCAGCTGGATGTAGCCATCGCGCTCGATTTCGGGGTGGGTGAAAGTGTCCACTAGCGGCGCGCCCGGGCGGTTATAAGACGCGTCAATGAGCAGCGACTCAGCGCCTGCTTCGGCCAGCATCGCCGCTTCCGCCAGGAACTCGGTGCGGTCGCCTTGTCCCCAATGCACGAAGACGAGCCCGGCGAATGGGCCTTTGCCCGGTGGCACCACTAAATAAGCGGTTACTTGCCCGCCTTTCGGGCTGGCATAGGAGATGTCGAGCACCTTGACGCCGCGCACCTCCTCCGCAGATCTTTCCAGGAAATCCAGCGGAGCCTTAGCATCGTAGCTGAACAATTGGGCAGCATCTGCGGGGGCTCCCGAGGCCGGCGACTGGGCGCGCAGAGTGGCACCCATGGCGGCGATCATGATTAGCAACCAGACTGACTTCACGCGCACCTCGAGCGAGCGCCCCAGCCAGCTTACTCGTTCTTCCAGCTGCGTGGTGAGGCTTGCGGGAAGGATTTAACGCCGTCCAGAACGTGCCGCCGGTTTGTAGTCCTTGGGATAGACCACCACGGCGCGACGGCCCGCTTCGCCCGTGCTTTCGGTCTTAAGATCAGCTTCGTCGCGGAGCGCCAGATGTAAGATGCGGCGTTCGCGCGACGACATGGGGCTGAAGGTGTAGGGCACGCCGGTCTTGCGCACCCGCTCCGCGGCCACCCCTGCCGCCAGCTTCAACTCCTCCAGCCGCATGGCGCGATGGTTCATGCAGTCGAAGGCCAGGCGCTCGTGCTCAGAGGGCGAAAGCCGCAGAATCTCCTGCGCCAGATGCTCCAGAGAACGGAGCAGTTCGGCACCGCGCTCCAGCAAGAGGTCGCTGTCCGGACCAGAAAAATCTACCAGGATTTCCGGCCGCTCCCAATCGCGCTCCTCGGGCAAGGGCGGGTCCACCACGATGCGGTATTTGAGTCGGAAACCGCACTCCTTCACCACGGCGCGCAACAATTCGTCAATCTTGCGGGCCGCGGCCGCTTTGTCGGCGATAGGCATTTGGCTCTTGGCTATTAGCTCTTGGCCATTCGCTGCTCGTGGTAAAGCGGCGCTTTAGCTGATTGCCAAGAGCTAAAGGCTAATAGCCAACAGCCGGTTTTTCAAACCTTTGCTTTTTTGCGGGCGCGCTTTTCCATCTCCGCGCGCATTTCCCGTCCCAGTTCAGTGCGATTCATCACCGCCTGCTGCGCGATGCCGATGCCGTTGCTCAGCACCCAGTACACGCACAAGCCGGCTGCCAGGTTCCAGCTGATCACGCCCAGGAACAGAGGCATCATCAGGTTCATCATCTTCTGCTGCGTTGGATCCATGCCGGCGGCCGGCGTCATTCGCTGTACGAACAAAGTAGAGATGATGATCAAGATGGGCAGCAGGTGCCAGGGATCCGGGGAAGACAGATCACGGATCCACAGCCAGGGCGCGTGCCGCAGTTCGATGGCCACCTCGAGCATGGCGTAGTAAGCGATCAGGAAGGGCATCTGGATGAGGAGCGGCAGACACCCACCTACCGGATTCACGCCTTCCTTTTTGTACAGGTCGGCAATTTCCTGATTCATCTGCTGCCGTCGCGGGTCGCGCATGCTGTACTTCTTGTACTTTTCCTGGATGGCCTTGATCTGCGGCGCCGCCTTCTGCATCTTCAGCGACGATTTCATGCTGGAGATGCGCAGCGGCAGCAGCAGCACGGTGATGATGAGGGTCTGCAGCGCGATGGCCCAGCCCCAGTTGCTGACCCAGTGCTGCTGCATCCAGCGGAGCCAGATGAACAGGGGACGGGCAATAATGCCGAAAAAACCAAAATCAATTAAGCCCCTCAGGTCGCCATTGGCGACATGGACGGATTCCAAAACATTGACCGCCTTGGGCCCAACAAAGACCCGCTCCGCGTCAGGTCCCTGCGTGTTGCCGACCGCCACGCCCAGCAGCTCTTCTTTGGTGGTCTCGCTGGGATTGGGGTGCTCGGGATCTTTGGGGATGTCAACGCTATTACGCAGCGTGACCATAGCGGTAGTTTCCGGATGGTCGGGGATAAAGACCGCGCCGAAGTATTGGTCTTCTACTCCCGCCCAGTGGAAGGGACCAGAGATGGTGCCGCCGCCACTGACGCTCTTAGCCTTATCGCGTTGGATCTTTTCGTTGTACTGCCAAGCGATGCGGGCAGAACCGTAGGAACTGGGCGTCGTCTGGTCGCCGAAGCCGGCCGGCCAAGAGAGGTAGGTGGGTGTTTGCGCGCCCTTATAAACAACCGACGTGTCCACCTTGACCACGTAGGTGTGGTCGAAGTGGAAGCTCTTGCGCACCGTCAGGTCGCCGTTGGCATATTCGAAGGCAATGTCCGCGGGGCCGCGGACGGTGCCTGTCTGGCTGGCCAGGTACAAAGAATTGTTGAGCTGGTTGCGCAGACCCTCGTCGGAAGTCCATAACGACATTGGCAGTCCGAACTTGGTACCCTCCTGGTTCACCAGTTCCAGCGGCTTGCCCTTGTCGTCGGTTTGCTTCTTCAGAATCCAGGATTTGACCTGGCCGCCTTTATTGGTGAACTCAATGCGGTAGAGGTCATTCTCGATGACCGTCGTGGTTTCCTGTGCCGCTTGTTTGCTGGGCACAGAGGGCTTCTCGGCGGCAGGCACACGCCCACGCTTACCCTTGTGTGTGGGCTGAGCCACGGCTGCCGGAGCCGCCGCTTCCGGCGCGGGAGGCTGCGCGGCGGGCGGCGCCACCTGCGTGGTCTTCTTTTCTGGACCCTTGGGCTGCTGCGGCAGCACCTTCTTCATCAGCAGTGGTTGCAGCGCCAGAATGACCAGAAAAGTGAGCGCAAACACCAGAAGCAATCGGCGCTCGAGGCCGGGATCTTGTTGGGGGTTTTGAAAGTCAGTCAAACGAATCTACCTGAAAAAGTTCCGCTTCAATTTGCGTGGTGCCCACAGGCAACGTCGTGAACGGTGGTGTGCTTTGTGAGCACGGGATCGTATCCACCGCGCGCAAACGGGTGGCAGCGCAACACGCGCCACGCGGCTCTCATCCCGCCCAGCAATAGCCCGTACCGTTCCACCGCTTCGATGGCGTATTCAGAGCAGCTGGGAACGTACCGACACGCCGCCGGCAGCAAGGGCGATAACGCCCATTTATAACCTCGCAATAGTGCTAAGACGGCCCGCTTCATCGGTTTAGGTTGGCCCTGCGCCCGTCGTCCGCAATTTCCCTCGCATAATCTCGAAGGCGCGACTCACGTCCTTGGTTATCTCGCTAAAGTTGGCGTGCAGCACCGACTTTTTAGGATTGACTACAATATCGACAGCCAGCCCGAGCTGCTGCTGCTCCCGTCGCACCGCTTCGCGCAAGCGCCGTTTAATCCGATTGCGCTGCACCGCCCCGCCGAGCGCCCGGCCCACAGTGAATCCAACCCGCGCCTCGCTTTTCCCGGACACAAAGAAAAAGGTCATGTGGCGGGCAAAATGCCTTTGCCCCTGCTCATAGACGCGCTCGAAATCAGCATGCCTCAGCAAGCGCCCCGCCCGTGGAAATCGTACCCTCCTCCCGTTGGCCTGTTGCTTCGGAGATGGCGTTTTCGGCGGAGGGCCGTTCACGGCTGCTTCTCGGCTCTTGTCACATCCGGACATGCCCGCGCCGGACAAGTTGTTATTCGCGGAAGCCCGGCTTTACCGACACCCGCTTGCGTCCTTTGGCGCGGCGGCGCGCCAAGACCGCCCGTCCGCTCTTAGTCTTCATCCGTTGGCGAAAGCCGTGCGTCTTCGAGCGGCGGCGGCGGTTGGGCTGGAACGTGCGCTTAGGCATGGAAAAAGTTAGCTGCTCCTTGCTGCTGAATAGCGAGTAGTAAGTGAAAAGTATAAATGAAGCTTGCAGGCGCGGCAATTCAGCCTCGCCGGCGCTCTGGAGGCAAGGTGCAACCTGGCTTCAGCTCTGCGCGGTTCTGCACCCTATATGTTGCTCTCGCCGGAGTTCGCAATCAGACCTAAGGAATGATGTCGTCAGCGGGCGTGGGCCACTCTTCTCTGCACCGTGTTTGCGACATTACCAACTAATGACTTGACAGAATTTTCCAACGCGTTACAACTCACGCCAGTGAAAAAAAATCTCCGCGAAGATTTCCACACGCAAAAAAATTTTCGTGCTAGTATGCCGAGCAGTCGCTGCATATCGGCTTACTCATTTTTTGACCCTGCTCCCGCTTCGGCGGTGGGCGCTTCATTACATCGCATTGCTTCCCGGGTCCCGCCTCGAGGCCCAGCTATGGTTTGCTAATGTCGGTTACCGGTACTGCTATTGCTCCCAATCCGTGGATTCGCATTCTTGACGCGCTGGAAAAGAAGATTAACCGGCACTCATACGATACCTGGCTCAAGCCCACGCGCTACAGCCATGCCAGCGGCAAGGTGATTTACGTCCGGGTTCCTACACCGGAGTTCCGCCACATCGAAGAGAAGTATGCGGATTTGATTCAAGAAGCTCTGGACAACCTTAACCTGGAATTTCAGGACGTGAAGTTCGTTACTCCTGAGGATGACCCTGCGGCCACGCCGGTACGCCATGACGGCGGGCTGTCAGCGGCCACCGCCGCCGCGCAAGCGCACACCCCCGCTGCCGCCGTGGCGCACCAGGCGCGTTTCGACTGGGACGGAGCGGCCCAACTCAATCCGCGGTACACCTTCGACGCATTTGTTATCGGCGCCGGCAATCAGTTTGCCCACGCGGCTTCGCTGGCCGTGGCCGAGCGTCCCTCTAAAGCTTACAACCCGCTTTTTATCTACGGCGGTGTTGGCATGGGCAAGACCCACCTGATGCAGGCCATCGGCCATGAAATCAAGCGGCGTCAGGCGCAAATGGCCATCTGTTACCTGTCGAGCGAGAAATTCACTAACGAGATGATCAACTCCTTGCGCTACGACAAGATGACCAGCTTCCGCGACAAGTTCCGCAACGTGGATGTGCTGCTGATTGACGACATCCAGTTTCTGGCGCAGAAGGAGCGGACCCAGGAGGAGTTCTTCCATACATTTAACGCGCTGCACGAATCCATGAAGCAGATCGTGATTGCCAGCGACCGCCCGCCTAAGGAGCTGGCCGAGATCGAAGACCGGCTGCGCAGTCGCTTCGAGTGGGGCCTGATTGCCGATATCCAGCCGCCCGACCTGGAAACCAAGGTAGCTATTCTGCAGAAGAAGGCGGAGCAGGAGCGGGTCACCCTGCCGACCGACGTTGCTCTTTACATCGCCTCCAATATTCGCTCTAACGTGCGCGAACTGGAAGGGGCGCTCATTCGGCTGATTGCCCATTCTTCCCTGATTGGCGCCGAAATCACCCTGCCCTATACCCAGCAGGTGCTGAAAAACTTTATTGATTCGCAGGCGCGCAAGGTCACGATCGAAGCCATCCAGAAGTCAGTGGCCGAGCAGTTTGGCCTCAAGTTGGTGGAGATCAAGGCCAAGAACAATTCCCGGGCGATCGTCTACCCGCGGCAGATCGCGATGTACCTGGCCAAGCAGCTCACCGAGGCCTCGTTGCCGGAGATTGGACGTCAGTTCGGTGGCAAGCACCATACCACCGTGCTGCACTCAGTTGAGAAGATTGATGAGAGCCGCAAGAGCGACAAGGATTTGAACAGGCTGCTCAATAAACTCACGGAGACTTTGGGCGGATGAATTGCCGCTCCGCCCTCCTTTTCCACCTCGCGGCCCAGTCTTCCTCCAGCCCCTCTGTGCGCCGCTTGTGGAATGTGTGCAACCCACGGTCGGATTTACCCCCGGCCACCCCGCTTTCCCTGTCCAGCCACAGCCGGGAGCGCTTATGAACAGCAGGATTTGGGGCGGAATAGCGGCACCCTCTGCGGTTAGGGCCTTAATTTCCACTTTTCCGCCCTGCCTACTGTTACTGCTGGTTTTATAGCTTTTTCTTTTGATATAAGGGAGTTAATAATCTCGGGCTGTGGGCCCGGCTTTCAGGGTGGTCAATATGCCGGCAGAGGCTATGGTCGCTACAGGGACGTCCACCATGGAAATCACCGTCAGCAGGTCTGAACTGCT
>DASSQB010000002.1:0-5938 GCA_035702725.1 Terriglobales bacterium
GGGGGCTCAGTGTGTGGCATCGCTCTTCTCCGCAGCCTCCAGCACGCGCAGCACCGCCTCCACGTTGGGCTCCACTTCCAGCGGCGCGCGGCGATAAGGATCAAGACGGCCGCGCTGGTCTTCCGCGGTCTCCGGCAGCAACTCCCGCCGGTGGAACTTCAGAGTGTATTCCGGGTCCTTAAGCAGATGGCCGGTCAGCACCAACACCACGCGCTCGTGGTGGTGCACGAAGCCCTGACGCACAAGCTTTTTAAGTCCAGCGAGGGTGACCGCGGAAGCGGGCTCGTAGCCCACGCCATCGCTGCCAATTTCCGCCTTGGCGATGGCAATCTCCGCCTCGCTCACCTGCTCGCAGCGCCCGCCGGTGGACTGGAGAACGCGCACCGCCTTCTTCCACGAGACGGGATTGCCGATGCGAATGGCGGTGGCCGCCGTCTCCGCCTGCACCGGCACCAGATGCTTACCGCCGGTTTCCCGCAGCGTGCGCACCAGGGCATTGGCGCCCTCCGCCTGGATGACGGAGAGCCTGGGCATAAATTCAATCAGACCCAGGCGGCGCAGCTCTTCCAGGCCCTTGCCCAGGGCTGAGCAGTTGCCCAGGTTGCCGCCGGGAACGATGATGTGGTCCGGCACCTGCCACTCCAGTTGCTCCAGCAGCTCGACGACAGCCGTCTTTTGACCTTCCAGGCGATAGGGGTTAATGGAGTTAAGCAGGTAAATTGGATGGCGCCGCACCAGGTCAGTCAGAATTTGCAGGCAGCAGTCGAAATCGGTGCGCAGCTGGCAGGTGAGCGCGCCATAATCCAGCGCCTGCGAGAGTTTGCCCCAGGCGATTTTGCCCTCGGGAATCAGCACCAGGCTGCGCAATCCGCCCTGCGCGGCGTAGGCCGCCATGGAGGCCGAGGTGTTGCCCGTAGAGGCGCAAGCCACCCAGGAGAAGCCTTCCTGGCGAGCCACCGAGATGGCCACGGTCATGCCCGTGTCCTTGAACGAGCCGGTGGGATTCATGCCCTGGTGCTTGGCCAGAAGCCGGTCTACTCCGGCGGCACGAGCGCAGCCCGGCAACTCGAAGAGCGGAGTGTTGCCTTCGCGCAGCGTGATAATCCGCCGCGGCTCGGTCAAGTGCGGCAAAAGCTCCCGGAAGCGCCACACGCCGCTGGCATCCTCGGTGCTGCGCGAAAGATTGCGCTCCCACCAGGTCTGCTTCAGTTGTGAAGCCCACACGGCGGTATGGGCCTCGCTAGCAGCCCATTCGGGGTAGACCACCTCCAGCAGGTCGCCGCAGCGCGGACACCGGAATTCCGCCCCCGCGCGCTCGAATTCCGTTCCGCACTCGATGCAGCGCAGGGCATGACTGCCCTTCATCTCCGCGTGCGCTTTGGCCCCGGTTGTCATGCTTCTCGAATGTGCCGTCCGCAAGGAATCAGCGGCGCAGGTATTGGTCGGTCTTGCTCAGCCAGTCGGCCCGCGGCGGCGTGAACACGTCCAGGTCCACTGTATCTTCCAGCGCGATCGCCTTGTGCGGCATGTTGGAGGGAATGCAGAGCACTTCCCCGGCGCCGACCACGATTTCGCGGCCATCAATTTCGAATTTCAGCGCGCCTTCCAGGATGTAGGTGATCTGTTCGTTCTCGTGGCTGTGCAGCGGCACCACGCAGCCCTTCTTAAGCAGCACGCGCGCCAGCATCATCTTTTCGCCCACCACCATCTGCCGCTGCAGCAGCGGGTTCAGATCCTCCAGTTCCACCGAGTCCCAGGGAATGTACTTGAGTTTGCCGGGCTGTCCTTCGCTCTTAGGCATAGTTGCCATGCTGCATCCTTAACTTTGGGGTGACCTGCAGTCACACGAGTATAAATCGCCGCCCCCGGGCTTGCCACGGGCCGTCCAAGCGGGGGCCGTCCGGTCTGAGAAGGTTGGCTAGCGTGCGTAGTAGCCCTGGCGGGCCTGCACTTTGAGTCTCTTCCCCGATTTGCGTGCCCAGATGCGGATGCGGTGAAAGCGGTTGTTTTCGGCAAGCTCGGGAGGGCGATACGCCACGGCGTAGCGGTGCCGTAACTCGTCGCTTATGCGAGCAAAAGCGCGGGCCATCTTGCTGGCCTTCTCAGGGAAAAAAGCCTCCCCGCCCGTGGGAACCGCGAGCAGCTTCAGGTTCTTAACACCAGGAAAGTCGGGGAATTGGTAGCTGGTGCCAACGGCATAAACAGTCACTTCCGCCTGCTGGGCGCGAGCTATTACAGCTTTCAGGGTGCTCATGCTGGAGTTGTCGTCGCCGTCGGACACCACGACCAGCACGCGTGCCACCATGCCCTGGGCGGGGCGTGCAAGCAGGCGGCAAGCCTCGCTGACCGAGTCGAACACGGCAGTGCGCCCGTGCGTTCTAAGATGAGCAATTCCGGCGGAGAGCAAAGCGGAATCATGGGTGAAGTCCTGCATCACGTGCAGGCGGTCATCGAAGCCTGCAATCATGGCCTGGTCGGCCTCGCTACTTAGCGTCTGCCGCAGGAAGACGGTGGCTGCCTCCTTTTCAAACCGGAAACGCTCTTGGATGGAGTCGCTGGTATCCACCAGCAGCGCGATGCGCAGCGGCAGATTGTCTTGCCCGCGGAAGTCCACGATAGTCGCGGGCTTGTCGTTGTCCCGTACCGAGACATCACCTTGCGTTAGTCCAGGGACGAATCGGCCGTGGCGGTAAGCAGTAAAAAGGACTTCAACTTCATTGACCTGGCGGCGAAGCGTCCACGAGCCTGTGGCCGTGGCCAGCAGGCTCTCCGAGGTTCCGCAGGTGGGGCACGGCCGCACCTGGCTCCACGCAGACAGGCTGCTGCCCGTGATCATGACGAACAGGGCCAGCGCCAACTGCTGAAACAGGGTCCGGGCGCGCATGGTTTTGTACCCCGATTGAGTTCTTACTTCTGGGTCGCCGACTGGGTCGAAGAAAGCTTCTCGATTTTGGCGATCTGTTCGTTGACCTGGGCAACGTCGGGCGCCTTGGGCGCGAGGCGGACATAATTGCGCATGTGCTCCGTCGCTCCCTGGAACTCGTGCTTGCGAGCTAGAATTACGCCCAGCAGGTATTCCAGTTTTGGAATGCGGTGCTCCACGTCTGCCTGAATCCCTTTCCTCGCGCTTCTTTCCGCCTCCTCATAATGGCCCAGGTAGTAATTGGCTACCGAACTGTAATACCACTGGCCGGCGAAACTCAGGGGGTTCAGCCGGACCACGGCGCCGGTCTGGTCCAGCACTTCCTGCCATTGCTGCTGCTGAAAAGCAAGCCCAGCCAGCAATTGATGCGGAGTGACGAACTGCGGGTCGGCGGCCACTGCCTGCTGCCACGATTGCCGCGCGGCGGACTCATCCTTCCTTTGCAGCTGCATCCGCCCCAACTCCAGCCAGGCGGCGGCAAATTTGGGATATAACTGCACAGCCTCCTGAAATTTTTTCTCTGCGGCATCCCACTTCTTTTTCTGCTCTTCGTCCTTTCCCTTTTCGAAAGCCTTCTTGGCTTTGGGTGGGGCCATGGCGGTGGTGGCGCTGATGGTAAAGCCTTCCACGTGTGCCAAACGGTGCAGAACGATGGTTCCCACATTCATGGACTCGGTTACGTCCACAGCGGAAAGTTCGATCGCCTGGGAGGTGAAGCCGGGCAAAACCGCGATCAGTTCGCATTGTTGCAACTCCCGCCGCTGCTGCAGAGCGGTGCGCGGCTGCCCCGGCATATCGCTACTGCTGGTGGTGGCCACGTCGTCGTTGCCCATGGTGCGCTGTTTGCCGAATTCAAAGCTGAAGTTACCTTTGCGATCGGTATAGGCTTCGAAATGCCGGTCGCCGCTGCACATGCTTTCGATGGTGGCCGCGTCGGTCAGTTCGCTGCCATCATCAATCCTTACCTTGCCAGAGAGAAAGAGCGGCATCGGCGTGGTGGAAAGGTTGGGATTGTTCATGATGGGAGGTATGTTTGAGTTGGGGATTGATCCTGGGTTGCCGGTCGTGGTTCGGCTGCCACCACCGCTGCCAGTGCCTCCGCCACCCGTGGGTCGGCCTTGAGCCGCCAGGCTGGCGCTCAGCAAAATTACCCATAGCAAACTGCCGAGGAAATGTGCCGGTCGCATGAGGCGCCTCCTGATACGCGAGCGCTTGGTCGGTAGGTGGTGTGTGTAGGATAGGATCAACCACGCCCCGAGCTGGTTGGCCTGATAGTACACCTTATCCGCGTCCCGAGCATTGTCAAGCTAAATGAAAGACCGCTTGCGGAGTGGCCGGGATACGGGAAAATGGAAACTTTCATGTCTCCGAGGCATCATGGATATATGCGCGAATGGGTTCCTAAGCTGCTGATTCTGGGCTGCATCGCCTGGGCAAGCCTGGCTGGCGCCCAGAAGGCTGTGCCCTCTCCGGCCCAGGTGGCGCAGGCGGAGGCACAGGTCGAGGCCTATCGCGCCCGCAACGGAGTGGACTCCCAACTGCTGCAGTTCATGTCGGAAGTTGCCCGCGCCAAGCTGGAATTGGGCCAGGTTACGGCGGCCCAAGAATACGCGCGGCAAACGGAGCAATTATGCCGCCAGGCGCTTGCGCGTCGCACCCTGGATGCCGAACCACGCTTGCCCCTGGCTCTGGGCGGCGCCATAGAGGTCCAAGCCCAGGCGATGGCGAAGAATGGCAATCGTAGCGCCGCGCTGGCCTTATTGCGGCAGTCCTTGCGCCAGTACGGTACGACCTCCCTGCAAGCCCGCCTGCAAAAGAACCTTAACCTGCTTACCCTGGAAGGCCGGCCCGCCCCTCCGCTGGTGGAAACTCAATACATCGGCCCCAAACCACCCTCTCTCAGCGCCCTCCGCGGCCGTCCGGTGCTGCTTTTCTTCTGGGCCCACTGGTGTGCCGACTGCAAACACGAAGAGCCCGTCATCAGCCGATTGGAGAGCGAATACGGCCCGAAGGGCCTGGTGCTGCTTGGCCCAACCCAGCGCTACGGCTATGCCGCCCAGGGCGAGCCGGCCAGCCCGCAGGCCGAGATGCAGTACATTGACAGCGTCCGCCGTCAGTACTACGCCGACTTGAGCGCCATGCCGGTACCCGTCAGCAAGCTGAATTTTGACCGCTATGGCGCCAGCACCACTCCCACACTGGTACTCATCAATCGCCGCGGCTTGGTGACCATGTACCATCCTGGCGTCCTGAGCTATGACGAACTGCGCGCCGAAATCGAGAAAGTGATTGCGCCGAGCGCGGCAGTGCACCGCGAATGGTTGCACCGTGGCGCAAAGACCTCGCGATAAAAGCGCCTCATTGTGCCACCACAAACTTGTTATGCAGCAGCGAGAGTGTTAGCCCGAAATTCTGTTCCTGGGTTCTGATGCCCCACACCAAAAACAATGGCGTTTCCGCGAGCTAAGGAAATACCAGTTTATTCACAATTCGCGAAGAGAGGCAGCGACAGGGCGAAAGGCGGCACGTAGGGCGGGAATCATTCCACCCAGAACACCCATAATGAGGCCAAATAGGACGCCCAGCACGAGCAGGCCGAGCGTGATTCTGAACGCGAAGGCAACATTCGAGAACGTCTGAAAATTCATGGTGTTGGTGGTTAAGCCATTGAGCGGAAGCACAGCAAGGCAGCCCACCAGGCCGGCGATGAAGGAAATCAACAGTGCCTCGAAGAGAAACGAAAGCACAACGTTCCAGGCAGAAAAACCCAGCGCTCGCATGGTAGCAATTTCGCGGCCCCTCTCGGCCACCGCGGAGTACATGGTGTTCAGAGCGCCGAAGATTGCGCCAATGGCCATGATAGCGGCCACCAAGCCGCCAAGCACGGTAATCAGGCGAGTCATGGTTGTGGATTGCTTGGCGTAATAATCAATCTCGCGAATTACGTCCACATTCATCCGGGGATCGGAAGTAACCGCATCTTTGAACCGTTGAAACGAATCAGCAGAGGCAAGG
>DASSQB010000003.1:0-3573 GCA_035702725.1 Terriglobales bacterium
GCCGCGCTCGGCCAGCCAATAGCTGTAAACTCCGGTTCCGCCGCCAACGTCTAGAATGCGGCAGGGTGGCGGCGGCAGGTGGCGCAGGATCAGTTCCTGGGTGCGTGCCAGTTCCAGCACGCCCCAGCCGGTCTTCAGGCGCCCTTCTTCGGGCGTAGCTTCGTAATGGGCGAGCACTTCGCGCATCTGAGCAGTGTAAATGGCGAGAACCCCGAGTCAGGAATTAGGAGCAAGGAGTTTGGGAATAACGGGTCAGGAGTCAGGGCGGCCAGGCATGTACGTAATTGCGTGGGAATTCGTGGTTCGGGCGGATTGCGGGGACGAATTCGAAGCAATTTACGGCCCGCAAGGCGAATGGGCCCGACTCTTCGCCGAAGGCGAAGGTTACCGCGAAACTAAGTTGCTGCAAGACACAACGAATGCGCTTCGTTATGTCACATTGGACTTTTGGACCTCGCAAGAGGCGCATGATCGGTTCCGCCGAGACCACGAACAAGAGTACATGGCGCTGGATGAACGATGCGAGCGGTTGACCATGAAGGAACACAAATTGGGAGAGTTCCTGAGCAGGCAGTAGCGTAGGCGGCTCGCGAGCAGGAGCGCCTGCACCACAACTGCCGCCAGCCCTAGGACGTAGTACAAATATGTGATTGGAAAATTTGGCCGGCTGCGATAGTTTCTGCGGAATTTCTAGAGGATGGAGCCTCAAATGACCTGGATTCGCACCATATCCCCGGACGATGACAAATGCGTGCGCGAAGCGGTGGAGAGCCAGCGCGCGCTCTATCCCAAGGAATACGCCACGCCGGTTCACCCCAGCGAGGACGGGGCGGCGCCCATTGTGGCCTCGCACAGCCTGATTCCGCAGGCGCTGTACCACGCCTTCTCGACATTCGGCTCGCTGATGTCGCCGGAACTGCCGCTCAGCCGGCGGCAGCACGAAATGATCACCACCGTGGTGTCGGTCACGAACCGGTGCAAGTATTGAATTGACTCCCACGCAGAGTTTCTGCGTAGAGTGACGCTGGATGCGGAGTTCGTGAAGGCGCTGGAGGAAGACTACACGCGGGCGCCCATAACCCCACAGGAGCGGGCGATGCTGGATTACGTGGTGAAGCTGACCAAGGATGCCACCCAGGTGCGGCACGCCGACCACGAGCGGCTGCGGCAGGCGGGCTTCGACGACAAGGGCATCCTGCAGATCACGCTGATTGCCTCCTGGTTCAACTACATCAACCGCGTGGCAGACGCGCTGGGCGTGGGACGGGAGGACTAGCGCAAATCTCAGCCAGAGACACTGCTGGCAGCGTCTCCGGGCGCATCTCCCGAACAGGAGAGGGCATCCCACGGAGGTCGAGAGGGGCGCAGCGCGGAGGCATTGTAAAGATTCCGCGCACCCTGCCAGGCTAACGCGCCCGACTGGAATAAAACTGTGGCCCGACCTACCTTTCTGATGGCCGAACCGGAACCAGACCAGGCCATCTCCGCGCGGAAGCTGGTGCTGGAAACAGCCAAATTCAACGTCATCACCGCCCATTCGGCCCGCGAAGCCACTGAGCTTTGCCAGCGCTTTCCCAAGATTGATGCGCTCATTGTCCATGGCAGTTTGAAGGGCGAGTGCGCGAAGGTAGTAGCGCAATTCAAGCGCGGAGATGAAAAGAAGCCGGCCATTCTGCTCGCGCCCTCCGCTTCCGCCTCGTGCGACGGTGTGGACCATAGCGTTTCCAGCCATAGCCCGGAGGAACTGCTGCGCCTGTTGCGGCAATTGTTTGGGGATCCGCGAAAAATTGATGGCAAATAGCCCACCCTGCTGGACAATTCCCCGCTCCTGCTGGTACAAAATTCTCGGCGATGGAGTTCGCCATCAACCGCCCGGCTCATCCGCCCGGCTGATAACTCCTACCAGACCAAGCTAGGAGAACTCCATCGTGCAAGCCTTCCTCTGGATATCCCTGGGGGCCGTGGCCGGCGCCAACCTTCGATATTGGGTCAGCAGCATGCTGGCCCGCGTTACCGCGGAATTCCCTCTGGGTACGCTGGCCATCAACGTGACCGGCAGCTTTCTGCTGGGATTTTTCATGGCCTGGACCACGGAACGGGTGCTGGCCGACCCGCGCTGGCGGCTGCTGATCGCGGTGGGCTTCTGCGGCGGTTACACCACCTTCTCCAGTTACGCTTTTGAAACCATGGCCTACTTCGAACAGGGTCAGTGGGCGCTGTTTGGGGTCAATATACTGGGCAACAACCTGCTGTCACTGGCGGCAGTGGTGGGCGGCATCGCGCTGGCGCGGGTGCTGTAAAATGCCAACGCGCATGGCGGTGCAAGTTACCATCTACCTGAACGAAGCCGACCAGTGGCACCACCGGCCACTGCACATAGAGATTCTCAACTTCCTGCGCGAGGAAAACGTGGCCGGCGCAACCGCGCTGCATGCCGTCGCAGGCTTTACGGGACGCCAGAAACTGCAGACCACACACCTGGTAGACGCCGGCGGTAAGCTGCCGGTGGTGATCACCTTCATTGACACCGACGAGCACGTGAACCGCGTGCTGCCCCGGTTGCGCGAGATGGCGGCGCACCGGCTAATGGTGCGCGAGAATGTGGTGATTGAGCAGGGCAGTTTAGATTGACTTCGCGATGAACAACCCTTCCCTCGACATTCTGGCCATTGCCGCGCATCGCGATGACGTGGAGCAGACCTGCGGCGGCACCCTGCTTAAGATGGCGCAACGTGGGCGGCGCACCGGCATTCTGGATCTGACCCAGGGCGAGATGGGCACGCGGGGCAGCGCCGAGGAACGTGCGGAGGAGGCGGCTGAGGCAGCGCGCATCCTGCGGGTCTCCTGGCGGCAGGCGCTCGATATTCCTGACGGTCGCGTGGAGAACACGTGGGCAAACCGGCTCAAAGTGGCCGGCGTCATCCGCGAGCAGCGGCCACGGGTGGTCATTCTTCCCTACTGGCAGGGACGGCATCCGGATCACTACACCGCGTCAGTGCTGGGTTACGAGGCGTGCTTCCTTGCGGGTTTGGCCAAGCTGGGAAGAGCGGGAGTCAGTAGTCAGGAGTCGGGAGTCAGTGTGGAAGCCCACGGCTTCAGCCGTGGGAAATTCGAGGCGGGTGAGAAAGCGGCTTTAGCCGCTGTGGCCGAACTGCCGCCACACCGGCCTTTCAAGATTGTTTACGCCACGCTCTACTACGACGTTCGCCCCACGTTCGTAGTGGACATAACCGAGCAATTCGAAGCACGTCTGCAGTCCGTCTACGCCTACAAATCGCAGTTCACCGACCAGGCGGCCGGAGCCGGCGACTTCCCTGCCCATGCCGAAATCCGCGAGCGCGTGGCCACCATGGCCGGCTTCTACGGCCTGCTGGCAGGCGTGAAATACGCCGAGCCGTTTTTGCAGAAGGAGGTGGGGTTAGTGGAGGATTTACTTCAGATTCCCGTGAAATCTATCTGAACAGGAAGGCGCCACAAGTTAGGTCTCTACCGCTACTTGATAAAGCGCGCTAGAGACGTTGCTCGCAAACGTCTCCTGTTCCACAGAGTATCCCTGAATAGTTGTAGCCGCCA
>DASSQB010000004.1:0-11709 GCA_035702725.1 Terriglobales bacterium
TTCTATGACGTGATCCAACGTCTCGCGGTTCTCGTGTTCTTCGGCCCCGCCGAAGGCTCGACCCCAGCGGTTGCGCAATGAAGAGAACGCGCCGCGAAGGACCTTGCGGGCAGTAATTGGCAGCCGGACCTGTAAGTTGAGGCGTCTTGGCGGCGTCTGAGCCGCCAGCCGAAATCCTGAGTGCAACGAAGGACCTTCGTGCAGTGATTGGCAGCTGGACCTGTAAGTTGAGGCGTTTTGGCGGCGTCTGAGCCGCCAGCCGAAATCCTGAGCGCAGCGAAGGACCTTGCGGGACAGTAATTGGCAGCCGGACCTGTAAGTTGAGGCGTCTTGGCGGCGTCTGAGCCGCCAGCCGAAATCCTGAGTGCAACGAAGGACCTTGCGTGCAGTGATTGGCAGCCGGACCTGTAAGCCGAATTCTGTCTGCCGGGTCGCCCCGGCAGGACGGCCATTCCTCTGGGCCGCACATTGCTGTGCGGCTCTAGCGACCTACCCGGGAGTTGTGGCGCGCCGAGCCGGCACGCGCGCCGCCCGAAGGCGGCACTCCTCCCCTATTTGGTCTTGCTCCGTGTGGGGTTTGCCCTGCCCGCGGCATTACTGCCGCGGCGGTGCGCTCTTACCGCACCTTTTCACCCTTACCCCGGCCTTGCGGCCAAGGCGGTATGTTTTCTGTGGCACTTTCCGTCGGCCGGGCTTGACCCCGGCCTCCCGGATGTTATCCGGCACACTGCTCTGCGGAGTTCGGACTTTCCTCCCCTGCCCGCCCCGAAAGGCGGCAGGAGCGGCCGTCCGGTCCGGCTGCCAACAACTAGATTATAAGGCAGTGGTCAGTGGCCAGTTTTTATAGCGGTAAGCTCTAGCCAACACTGGCCACTGATTACTGCCCACTGTCCACTGGCAACTGCACTTGTGCCCGGAGTCACAGAGCCTGTCCAACCCCTTTGCTACACTCAGCTTAGCCATGAATTCCACAGAGGCCATGCGCATCGCCCTGCAATCTTTGTGGGCGAACAAGCTGCGGTCAATCCTCACACTGCTGGGGGTGGTGATCGGGGTGGCGGCAGTCATTGCCGTGGTCACCTTTGTGAGCGGCATCAACGGCTACGTGGCCGAGCGTGTCTTTCGCCTGGGAGCGGACGTCTTCATCATCGGCAAAACCAGCGGCGTTATTACCGACATTGACCAGTACCTGGAGCAGCACAAGCGCAAGGACCTGACGATGGAGGACTACCGGGCGGTGCTCGAGGGCTGCAAGCGCTGCTCGTACGTGGGCGCCACCACCTTCAATGGCAACGGCCACGTGCGCTACGCCGAGCAGTCCAGCACCGATACCTGGGTGCGCGGCTTCACGCCTTCGATGGCGACCATCATTGACCTGAGCCTGGTAGCCGGTCGCATGTTCAACGAAACCGACCTGGAGCGCGGCGCTGCTGTGGCCATCATCGGCAGCGACATCGTGGAGAAACTCCTGCCCGGCATTGACCCCATCAATCGCGAAATTCGTGTGGACGGCAAACCCTACCTGGTGATTGGGGTGGGCGAGAAGGAAGGCAAAACCCTGGGGCAGAGCCGCGATAACTACGTCATTATCCCCATCACCACCTGGCTGCGGCAGTACGGCTACCACACCAGCGTTCGCATCTCCGGCAAGGGCGCCGGCGTGGGGGCCGCCCTGGACGCGGCCATGGACGAAGCGCGCGCCATCCTGCGTGCCCGCCGCCACGACATGCCCGGCCAGCCCGACAGCTTTGCGGTGGAAAACAACCAGAACTTTCTCAGCATGTGGGCGAACCTGAGCGGCACCTTCTTCATCGCCATGGTCGCCATCGCCGCCATTTCGCTGGTTGTGGGCGGCATCGTGATCATGAATATCATGCTGGTGTCGGTGACGGAGCGCACGCGCGAGGTAGGCATCCGCAAAGCCATGGGCGCGCGCCGCCGCGATGTGCTGCTGCAGTTTTTGATCGAGTCGGCCACCATGGCGCTGGTGGGCGGTTTCGTCGGCGTGGCCCTGGGCGCCACTGTCGCCAAAGTTGTCACCTTACTCGTGGGTATGCCGTCTGTGATCAAGCTGTGGGCGGTGGCGGCGGGTCTGTTGGTTGCGGCCAGCGTGGGCATTTTCTTTGGCGTGTACCCGGCGCGGCGGGCGGCACGCCTGGATCCCATCGCGGCCCTGCGGTTCGAATTATGAAAGCCAAGTTCTACCGCCGAGACGCCGAGTTCGCCAAGGTTTTTGGAAAGAACAGGTCATCTATATAGCGCAGGTTCTTCCAATGCAGGAAACACGGCGTCCAGGAACTTAGATCGGATTCCTTTGCGTGCTCGGCGGCTCTGCGGTGATATTTAGTTTTGTTTTGAAACTTTGAAACTCGAAACTTTGAAACTGCTTTTCTGACTTATGCGGCGCAGTGACTACACCGAGATCGTCCGCATGGCCCTGGACACGCTCCGGGTCAACAAGCTGCGCTCGTCTCTGACGGTGCTGGGCATCGTGATCGGTGTGGCCGTGGTCATCGGCATTTCTTCCATCGTGCGCGGCCTGAACGACAATGTGCGCGGCGTCATCGGCTCCATGGGCTCCAACCTCATCTTTGCTTTCCACATGGAAGTGTTCACCTTTGGCCATCCTACGGAAGAGATGCGTACCCGCCGCGAGCTGAGCTTTGAAGATGCCGAGGCCATGAAGGTGCTGCCACACGTGAAAGCGGTGACCACCGGCGTGCGCTACTTCATGCCCGAGTTCGGCGCCGGCACCTACGAAGTCAAATACCAGGGCCGCAGAGCCAAAAACGTCATCCTGGAAGGCGACACCGCCTCCGTCAAAGACGTTTACGACATCCAGATGCGCTCCGGCCGATGGTTCAGCGAGGTAGATAACGCTCGTCACGCCCCGCTGATCGTCCTCGGCCCCTACACCGCAGACACGCTCTTCCCGGGCGGCGACCCCGACGGCAAAGAACTTCAAGTCGAAGGGCAATCCTTCCAGGTGGTGGGCGTGGCCGAACCGCAGAAGACGGTGTTCGCGGGCGGCGAGAATCCCGAGGACAACAAGATCTTTTTCCCGCTCACCACCTTCCGCAAGCTGCACCCGGAGCAGAAGGCGCACTGGATTTCGGTGAAGGCCACCTCGCACGAAGACATGCCCAAAGCCATGGATGAAATGCGCGAGTTGCTGCGGCGCCGCAGGCACGTACCCGCGGATAAGCCTGATAATTTTGCCATTTTTACCCAGGATTCATTTACCGACTTCTGGAACCAGATCACCGGCGCCATCTTCATATTCATGTTTGCCGTGTCCAGCGTGGGCCTGCTGGTGGGCGGCGTGGGGGTGATGAATATCATGCTGGTTTCAGTAACCGAGCGTACGCGTGAAATTGGCGTGCGCAAGGCCCTGGGGGCAAGCCGGCACGATATTCTTTTGCAGTTCACCCTGGAAGCCATTACTCTGACTGCCATGGGCGGATTGCTGGGGGTGGCGCTGGGTGCGGCCGTCACCTACGTGATTCCCGCAGTGTGGTCGTCGTTGCCGGCGCGCATGTCGGTGTTCTGGACCAGCTTCGGCTTCGGCTCGGCTGCTGCCGAAGGCCTGCTGTTCGGCATTTATCCGGCATGGAAAGCCGCCAATCTCGACCCCATTGAGTCGTTACGTTACGAATAGCGAACGCTGATGCGAATCCTCCTGATCCTTCAGATTATCTCCGGTGTGCTCGCCGCCTGTGGCCTCGGATTCAATCTGCTGTGCATCTGGAGCGCGCGCGCCTACCTCCACCTGCACCAAAAGGACCGCAATTTTCTGGGCGCGGGAGAGCCCTTCGCCCCGCCTGTGAGCATACTGAAGCCCCTGCGCGGCACTGATCCGCACATCTACGAGTGCTTTCGCAGCCACTGCCTGCAGGATTATCCTCAATGCGAGATTATTTTTGGCGTGGATGACCCGCAGGATCCGGTTGTCGCTGATGTAGAGCGCCTGAAGCAGGAGTTTCCAGGTGTCTCCATCCGGATGGTCGTGTGCTCTCAGCGCCTGGGTCCGAACACCAAAGTGAGCAATCTGATTCAGATGCAACTGATGGCTCGCCACCCTTACTTGCTGGTCAACGACAGCGACATTCATGTCCCCACGGACTACCTGCGCCGAGTGATGGAGCATTTCCGCCGGCCGCGGGTCGGCGTGGTGACCTGCTTCTACCGCGGCTTCGCGGGCAAGACGCTGGGCTCGCGACTGGAGGCGCTGGGCATCAGCGGCGAATTCATGGGAGGAGTGCTGGCCGCGCGGCAGATTGAGGGCGGCATGCACTTTGCTCTGGGTTCCACGCTGGCGATGAGCCGCGAGGCCCTGGCTGCCATTGGCGGCTTTGCCGGAATGCTGGACTACCTGGCCGACGACTTCGAACTAGGCTACCGCGCGGCACGTGCTGGTTATGAGGTAGTGCTCGCCGACCTGGTGGTGGAGACCTTTGTGCCCGATTACAGCTTTGGCGAGTTTCTCCAGCACCAGATGCGCTGGGGACGCAGCACCCGCGATTCCCGGCGCTGGGGCTATGTGGGCCTGGTCTTCACCTATGGATTTTTCTGGGCGATTCTGGCAGCGATATTTTCCCGCGGCGCCACCTGGGCGTGGGCCCTCCTGGGGGCGGCGTTTTTTGTGCGCTTGCTTACGGCCCTGGTCGTCGGCGTGGGCGTGCTGCACGATTCGCAAATCGTGCGTGACCTGTGGCTGGTGCCGCTGCGCGAGCTGATCTCGGTGGCGGTGTGGGTGGTCAGCTTTTTCGGCCACACTATTACCTGGCGGGGCAAGAGGTTTCTGGTGCGCAACAAGCGCCTGGTGCCCCTGGACTCACCATCAGAGTAAGCGTGCGAGACCTTCTGCCTCACGGGGCGGCCCTCGCATTTCCTGGCGAAAGAAACACCTCAGAACTACAGCTGAAACCGGCGCAGTCGCGGCGGTGTTCTCATTCGTCAATTCATAATTCATCAATCGTCAATTCGCTTGATGTTCCTTCGTGTCCTTTGTGGTGAAATGGTTTCATCTATGCTGGCTGATTATGCGGTTCGCGCGGAGGACTCTCGGGGACGCCGCTACCCGGAGCAGCCGCATCCCTACCGCAATCCTTTCCAGCGCGACCGGGACCGGGTTATTCATTCGCGCGCCTTTCGCCGGCTGGAGGCCAAAACCCAGGTTTTCACCCGCCGCTTCTCCGACCACTTCCGCAACCGGCTGACGCACACTATCGAAGTAGCACAGATTTCCCGCACCATTGCCGGGCAGCTGGGACTGAATGTGGACCTGGTGGAAGCGCTGGCCCTGGTGCACGACATCGGCCATCCGCCGTTTGGCCATGCCGGCGAGAAGGCGCTTGACACCGCCATGCGCACCCACGGAGACTTTTTTGACCACAACCTGCACGCCTTGCACATTGTGGAGGATTTCGAGCAGCGCTATGCTGCCTTTCGCGGGTTGAACCTGACCTTCGAGGTACGCGAAGGCATAATCAAGCACTCGCGTGACTACCGTCCAGCCGAGTTCCCGCAACTCGCCGAGTACCTGCTCGACCAGCGCCCGCCGCTGGAAGCCCAGTTAATTGACCTGACCGACGAGATCGCCTACGACACCGCGGACTTGGACGACGGCTACGAAGCGCACATTCTCAGGCTGGAGCAGATTCGCGCCGGCGTGCCCGTGTTCGAGCATTTCCTTCGCGAGGCCGAGCGGACCTATCCTGACGCGCCTGACAAGCTGAAGTTCAATGAAGCCCTCAGGGGCATGCTCAACCGGCTGGTTACCGACCTGATCACCAATACCGGGAGCCGTCTGCGTAGCGCCGGCATCGCCACTCTGGAAGCAGTGCGCGCTCACCCGCAGCGCCTTGCTGCTTTCAGCCCGGAAGTGGACAAGGAACGCCGCCAGGCCAAGGAGTTCCTGTATCAGAACCTTTATTACAGCTCTGAACTGGGTCCGGAAAAGGTGGATGCTGAACAGGTGGTGAGCGAGCTTTTCGATTATTGGATGCGCAATCCTTCTGCTTTGCCGGGCAACTACCGTGAGAAGGCAGCGTCCGAACCCTTGCAGCGCGTGGTCTGCGACTACATCGCCGGCATGACCGACCCCTATATCCTGCAGCAGCACGAAAAATTCTGCCGCTGACCCGTGCTTCGGTGAAGAGGCCTACTGCTTCGAGCTGGTGACTTGGCCGTGGGTGGACCGAGGTAGAATGCTTTCCCATATCGGATCTGCCATGCCTCGCTACATTGCTTTTCTTCGCGCCATCAATGTCAGCACCCATGTGGTGAGCATGGAGCGCCTGCGCACACTCTTTAGTTCACTCGGCTTGCAGGACGTTGAAACCTTCATCAACAGCGGCAATGTGATCTTTCGCTCCAACTCCAAGCCCGCTGCTCTGGAGAAGAAGATTGAAGATTGCCTGGGCCAGGCACTGGGATACGAAGTCGCCACGTTCCTGCGCACAGACGCCGAGGTCGCCGAAATCGCGCAGCGAA
Organism: Terriglobales bacterium; assembly: GCA_035702725.1. Lineage (GTDB taxonomy): Bacteria > Acidobacteriota > Terriglobia > Terriglobales > Acidobacteriaceae > JAICWP01. The sequence goes on from DASSQB010000004.1 coordinate 6,496, forward strand.
AACCATTTCCGGCATCAGCCGTGCAGTCCGCCGGCGCTTATTGCGTGGGCTTTCTCGCCCAGTCGCTGTCCGCCAGCGCCCAGAAGCAATTCATGACTCTCAAGAGCGACATTGATGATTTGCAGGCACGGGGCCGGGAGATCTACTGGCTGTGCCGCAAGAGGCAGAGCGAGTCCGATTTCTCCAATGCGGCCCTGGAAAAGGCGCTGGGCGTTCGTTCCACGCTGCGCGGCATGAATACGGTGCAGCGGCTGGCGGCCAGGTATCCGCCGTCCTGAAGAATGAGCAGCAAATGCTACGGGGAGCTTGAGCCCGCCGCCCCAAAATACTTGTCCAGCGGGATCTCAAAGAACATCAGGTCGCCGCCCTCACCATTGTGCAGGTTGGTGAACAGTATGTGGGTACCTTCCAGACTGTGGATGCCCTGCACGTCGAAAAACAGAAACCCGGAACGCGTGTTGTGCGGCTCCACTGCCTTGGCGCCGAACTGCGCGCTCTGGATTTCGTCCATGGTCTTGGCGCTGACTGTGCCTTTCACCTTGCGGCGCGGAATGGGGAACGGTACTGGGGAGCGATCGGTAGCGCGGGGATTAGCAAGGCGCCGATAGATATCATCTGAAGTCGCGGGTGTGATTTTGTCGCGCCGCCCCGTGATCATCTGAATGCGCATGTCGGTGAGCGAAATAGGCTGGTCGCCATCGTTGGTAATGATGAGCAGCACCGGCAGAAGGCCGTGCTCGTGGAAATCCACGGAAAAGATCTTCTGCTTTTCAGCCGTTTCATAGGGTTCCACCGCGATGGCCACATGCTCGTTGGTGTGTACCTCGTGGGCGGGATAGGTCTGCGCCGGCTTGACGGCGGGAGTTTTGTAGTCTCTGAAAGCAAACGCCGAGAAGGCGAGGAACACCACGGCTAAAGCGACCAGCATGTGGCGGCCCACAATAAAATCTCTCATGTGCTGATTATCTGCTGTCGGGAGGGGCGGGCACAATCGGCAGCTGATCACGAATTGTGGAAGGTACACTGCGGCCGGTGGTCGCCGTTGCTTGTCCTTGTGCAGAAACTTGGACCGTGGAGGAATTGAACATGAAGCGAGATGCGCGCAATGCCGGAGTCGCCACCCAGGCCGTCTGGGCGGGGGAGGAAGATTACTTGCTGCAGGGAGCCACCCAAGTGCCCATCGCGCAGAGTGTGGCTTTCGGTTACGAGGATGTTGATGACTGGCAGCAGGTGGCCCTGGGCCAGAAGGCGGGCCATATTTACAGCCGCAATACCAATCCCACGGTTGCCGCCCTGGAGGAGAAGGTTCGCATTCTGGAGGGAGCGGATGCCGCCACCAGCATGGCCAGCGGCATGGCCGCCATCAGCAACACCATTTTCAGCCTGGTGCGCCCCGGCGACCGCATCGTGACTGTGAAAGACACCTACGGCGGCGCCAACCAGCTTTTCCGCGAGTTCTTGCCGCAGATCAACGTGACCTGCTGCCTTTGCAATACAACCGATTCGGCCGCCATAGAAGCCGAAATCGCCAAGGGGTGCAAGCTGCTCTACCTGGAAACGCCAACCAATCCCACGCTCAAGGTAATTGATATTGAGCGTCTGGCACGCAAAGGCCACGAAGCCGGCGCGATTGTAATCACCGACAACACCTTCGCCACGCCCATCAATCAGCACCCGCTGCAGCTTGGCTCTGACCTGGTGATTCACAGCGCTAGCAAGTACCTTGGCGGGCATGCGGACGCTTTGGGAGGCATCGTTTGCGGGCCTCGGAAGCTGATTCGACCCATTTTCCATTACCGCGAAATCACTGGGGCCGCACTGGACCCGTTTGCGGCATATCTGCTGCTGCGCGGGGTCAAGACTCTGGCCCTGCGCGTGACACGGCAGAATGAGAGCGCTATGAAAATCGCGCAGTTTCTGGAAGGACACCCCGCCGTGGCTCAGGTTTTCTATCCCGGGCTGGCTTCGCACCCGCAGCACGCGATTGCCAAAAAACAGATGGGGGGCGGTTTTGGCGGCATGCTGAGTTTTGTTCTCCACGGCGGCTACGAACAGGTGAAGAAATTGCTTCCCCGGCTGAAGTTTGCCCACCGCGCTGCCAACCTGGGAGCGGTAGAAACCATTGTGGGGCCGCCAGCCACGACTAGTCATGTGGAGGTCAGCGCCGCCGGCCGAGCCGCGATGGGCATTCCCGAGGCCCTGGTTCGCTACTCGGTAGGCATCGAGGATGTGGAGGACCTTATCGCTGACCTCAGCCAGGCGCTGGGTTAGAGCCTCAACTCAATCTCGACATTGTTCGAGACTCGTACTCACACTTGGTGGAAATCCGCCCATCTATGCGCTCCACCAACTCTCCCGGCGTCACTCAGAGGGGCTTCAGCCCCGAGGCGTCTAGCGCGCAGTGAGAGAGGTGTCACGCGCCAGATGTTTCGGGTCTGAAGGCCCTCAGCATTACGCCAGATGAAGGACATCATGGTAGCCCAACCCGAGCTGCGCGAGTCCTCGTGCCCTCCACTACAATGGCCCAGACGCATGTACTTCCTCTACAACCTGGGATTGGCGCTTTGGCTGCTCCTGGGGACACCTGTCTGGCTGTGGCAGATGCGGCGTCACGGCAAACACTCCGCTGGGCTCAGCGCACGCCTGGGAAAGGTGCCGGAGCAGTTGCGCCATCATCGCAAGGCGCCGATCTTCTGGGTCCATGCGGTCTCAGTAGGCGAGGTACTGGCGGTCAGCGGCCTGGTTGGCGCGCTGCGCACCCGCTACCCGCGCGCGCGGATTGTGGTCTCCACTGTGACGGACACTGGCCAGATGCTGGCCCGGCGGCGTTTTGGCGCGGAGAATGTCTTTTATTTCCCGCTCGACTTTGCATTTGCGATTCGCCCCTACCTGGAGGCGCTAAGGCCACGACTCGTCGTGATTGCCGAAACAGAGTTCTGGCCTAACTTTTTGCGCCTGGCCCATGCCAGCGGCGCCCGCGTGGCGGTGGTGAACGCCCGCATTTCAGACCGCTCCTTTCCCGGCTACCGGCGGGTGCGGCGCTGGCTGGCGCGAGTGTTGCGGAATGTTGACCTGCTGCTGGCCCAGACCGAGCAGGACCGGCAGCGGTTGCTCGCCATCGGAGCGCCCGCGGAGCGCGCGCAGGTGGCCGGCAATTTGAAGTTCGATGTTCCCGCGCCCGAACCGCCTCCGATTGTGCAGCAATTGCGCTCGGCGCTCGAACTTGCCGAGGCTAGCCCCGTTATCGTCGCCGGCAGCACGGTGGAAGGCGAAGAGCCGCTGCTCTTACGGGCCTTTGAAACCGTGCTCACTCGTCATCCGCGCGCGGTCATGGTCCTGGCGCCACGGCATCCCGAGCGCTTCAATCACGTCGCCGCCATGATCACCGACCTCGGCATTCGCTTCTGGCGGCGCTCGGAGTGGCAGCCCTTGCGCTCCATCGCTGGCCGTGTTTTCCTGCTGGACAGCATTGGCGAACTGGCTTCGCTCTATGCGCTGGCCACAGTGGCCTTCGTGGGCGGTAGCCTGGTGGAGCGTGGCGGGCACAACATCCTGGAAGCGGCGCAGTACGGCATTCCGGTGCTGGTGGGGCCGCACACCGAGAATTTCCGCGACATTGTGAATCTCTTCCGTGACGCTGGCGCCGTGCGTGTAGTGGGTCCGGCCGAACTTCCGCTGGCGCTCACAGAACTGGCGGAAAATGAGGCCGAACGGAAAACCATGGGCCAGCGGGCGCTAAAAACGTTGCAGGCGCATCGCGGAGCCACCGAGCGCACGTTGCGGGCTTTGGAGGCGCTAGTGGCACTCGTCATCAACGCTGATGCCACAGACGCAGCAAGCTACGTCTCCACCAATGATCGCGGGGGAAATGCGGCGGAGCCGCAGCCGTGAGCCTTCTCTCGACGCTCTTCGCGACCGGCGTGCGGGCTCGCAACGCGCTCTATGACCGCGGCACGCTGCGAGCGCGGCGCCTGCAGGGTCCGACCATCAGCGTGGGCAACCTTTCGGTAGGAGGCGCGGGCAAAACTCCCTTCGTCATTCTGCTCGGCCAGTTATTGCAGGCACGCGGCATCATTTTCGACGTGCTCTCCCGCGGTTATGGCCGCGCCTCGCGCGGGGTGGGGTTCGTGGCCGCCAAAGGCTCACCGCGCGAGTTCGGCGATGAACCGCTGCTTATTGCCCGGCATCTTGGGGTTCCGGTGGTAGTTGGGGAAGACCGCTACGCTGCTGGAGTTGCCGCGGAACAGAAGTTCGGCCCACGCCTTCATGTGCTGGACGACGGCTTCCAGCATCGCGCCTTGGCGCGCGATTTTGACATTGTGCTGGTCACGGGAGACGATCTTCACGACAAGCTGCTGCCGGCAGGACGCCTGCGCGAGCCCTTGGCCGCCCTGCGCCGCGCCGATGCCGTAGTCCTCTCTTCGGCGGTAAAAGCTGAGGATTTGCCGCTGCAAAAGCAACTGGTGTGGCGCACCAGGCGCGATATCGTGCTGGGCGATCCGCCGGCCGCCCCGGTCGCTTTCTGTGCAATAGCTCGCCCCAAGCAGTTCTTCCTGCAACTGCGCTTCGCCGGCTGCGAACCTGCGGCAGAAGCGGCATTTCGCGATCACCACACCTACACCGACTCCGACATCCGAGACTTGCTGCAATTGCGCGAGCGCTGCCAGGCGGGCGGCTTTGTGACCACGGAGAAGGATGCCATCAATCTCGGGGATCTGGCTTCGCGGCTACACCCCTTGTCAGTTGTTCCGGTCAAAATGGAACTGGTGGATGCAGCCGCAGCGCTCAACCACATGCTTGCCACTCTTGCAGCGCGCCGGCCGGCGTATTTCGACTCGGCCGTGCGGCCTCGCTCATCATGACAGAAATCAGCTGGCTGTTTAGCGTCTATCTGGCGAAGGCGGTCTTCACGAACTTTGCCAGGTAGTACGCGTCTAGATATTTGATGGGGAACTCGCCGCAGCTGTAGTGGCCGCAGGGCAGAACGGAAACTTCGTGGTCGAAGCCGCGCCTCTGGCATTCGGCGATGAACTGCAGCGAGAATTCCGGCAGGAACGTCAGATCATACTTGGCATACACCACCAGCGAGCGCCGCGGATGTCGCGCGAAGCGGTCGAAGTAAGACATGGGACTGATGGCCAGCCATGACTGCCGCAACCGCGCCAGGTCAATCTGTGCATCAATGCCGGAGCGAATGTGGCGCGTGGACTGCCC
>DASSQB010000005.1:0-4803 GCA_035702725.1 Terriglobales bacterium
CAGGTCGTCACGCCGCTCGACCTGGAGCGCGAATGGGGACTGAGCGAGGGCAATATTTTCCAGGGCGAGTTGTCGCTGGAGCAACTCTTCTTCCTGCGCCCGGTGCCGGGATGGGCACAGTACCGGACGCCGATCAAGAACCTCTACATGTGCGGCTCGGCCACGCATCCCGGGGGCGGCATCATGGGGGCGCCGGGGCGGCTGGCGGCACTGGAAATCCTCAAAGACACCGGCAACGGAGCGCGCTAGCCATGGCCCACGACATCGTTATTCTCGGCGCGGGGCACAATGGCCTGGTTACAGCCTTCTACCTTGCCCGCGCCGGTTTCAAACCGCTGGTGCTGGAGCGCCGTAACCAACCCGGGGGGGCCGCCATTACGGAGGAATTTCATCCCGGTTTCAAGTGCTCCACCCTTGCCCACTCTGCCGGTCCGCTGCGGCCGCAAGTTGTTCGTGACATGGAACTGGAGAAGCACGGGTTGAAAATGCTGAATCCCGACTTGCGGGTGTTCGCGCCTTCACCCGATGGACGGGCTCTGTTCCTTTACAGCGACGCCGCCAAGTCGGCGCAATCCATTGCCAATTTCTCCGCCAAGGACGCGCAGAACTACGGCGAGTTCCAGCGCTCACTGGGCAAAATTGCCGGCGTCTTTCAGCGCCTGCTGGCCATGGCTCCGCCCGACATTGACCATCCCGCGGCAGCTGACCTTTGGGAGATGGTCAAGACCGGCAAGGGCGTGCGTGACCTGGGCAAGAAAGACATGTACCGGCTACTGCGCTGGGGCCCCATGGCCGTGGCCGATCTGGTAGCCGAGTTTTTCGATACTGAGCTGCTGCGCGCTGTAATAGCCGCACGCGGCATCTTCGGCACTTTCCTGGGGCCGTGGTCGGCGGGCAGCAGTACTGTGCTGCTGATGCGCGCTGCAGCCGATTCTTCGCCTGCAGGCTCCAGTTCACATCCCATTGGCGGCATAGGAGCGGTCACCAAGGCCATGGCGGCGGCAGCCGAGGCGGCGGGCGCCGAGATCCGCACCAACGCAGAAGTAAAGCAGGTGCGCGTGAAGGATGGCGTGGCCACCGGGGTCGTGCTCGCCAGTGGCGAGGAAATCGCGGCCAAAACGATCATTTCCAACGCCGATCCCAAGCGCACTTTGCTGAAGCTGGTTGACCCCGTGCACCTGGCGCCCGACTTCGTAGTCAAGCTGCAGCACTACCGCACACCGGGAACGGTGGCCAAAGTGAACCTCGCGCTCAATGGCTTGCCACATTTCACGGCGCTGGAGCAGGCCGGCACTAACGGTACGGCGCTGACCGGCCGTATCCACGTCGGCCCGGAGATTGACTACCTGGAGCGCGCCTTCGATGATGCAAAGTACGGCAGCTTCTCCAAGGCCCCTTACTTGGAGGCCACCATTCCCTCGCTGGCCGATCCTTCACTCGCGCCGGGCGGCAAGCACGTGATGTCCATCTACATGCAGTTCGCGCCCTATAAGCTGCGGAACGCCGACTGGAACACCCAGCGGGATGCGTTAGGCAATGCCGTGGTCGACACTTTGGCGCAGTACGCGCCCGACTTGCCGGCATTGGTGGAGACCGGCCAGATCATCACCCCACAAGATCTGGAAGAAACTTACGGCTTGACTGGCGGCCACATTTTCCACGGCGAACTGGCCCTGGATCAGATTTTCACCATGCGCCCGCTGCTCGACTGGGCGCGCTATCGCACGCCGATCCGGGGGCTGTACCTCTGCGGCTCGGGAACGCATCCCGGCGACGGCCTGACCGGGGCATCCGGCGCCAACGCCGCCCGCGAGATTCTGAAGGATCTTAAAAAATAACCGCCGAGGACACAGAGAACACAGAGGTTTTTCGCTTTCCCCATTTTCTTGATAGGTTCTCATTCTCTAAACAAAATGTTGCTGACCGAAACGAAAATAAATAAATAATCTATTCCTCTGTATCCTCCGTGTCCTCTGTGTTTAAATCGGTGAAAGATGCGATTTTTGGATAAGCTGCAACCCCTCGGCCTCCTGGCCATGCGCATCGCGCTGGGTGCTGTGATGATTGTCCACGGCTATCCCAAGGTAACCGGCATTCACAATGTGGAAAAATTCTTCGGCAGCATAGGCCTGCCCTGGTGGTCGGCCTATCTTTCCGCAGGTGCAGAATTTTTCGGCGGCATTCTGATCATCATTGGCTTGCTAACCCGCTTCTTCGGTCTGGCGCAGCTGATTGACATGATTGTGGCCATCGCCAAGGTGCACTGGAAACACGGGCTGGTTGGCGAGGGCAACTATCAGTTGCCTTTGACCTTGGCAGCGCTCAGCCTGGCGCTGATCTTCTTCGGCGGAGGCCCCATTGCCCTGGACGCTATTATCGGCCGGGGCCGCGGCGGCAGTCGAAAAGCCGCCTCCGGTGCCAAGGGCTGAGCCCCTTTTCCGGCGGTGAGCCAGGTCACAGATTCCTGGCGCAAGACGAAGCTACAATCCACCGTCGACGGCGATGAAATCTCACACCATCCCGCGGGAACTCTTAGGCCGGCTGCGCCAGCAACAGCTTTACATCGGCATCGCCCTGGCTGTGTACGCGATTTTCTGGGCGATTCAACCGCAGAGGGCCGACCTCCTCATCACACTCATATACTCTCTGCTGCTTTGCAACCTGACCGTCCTGGCCAAAGACAAACTGGGCATCCTTTATGCCCACAGGCCATTTGCCACTTACTGGCTCACCTACCTGCTTCTGCTGCTGGTGTTCACCCCTTTGGCAGTCGTGCTTTCCACGACCGTCGTCTACTTGGTCACGTTCTCTGCGCCACGCCCGCCCTTACTACCAGTTTTGATAGGCAGTTGGAAGTTTCCTTTCGTCGCTACCGTGATTTTCGGCATCGTCGCCCAGATTTACTATGCGACCAAATCCCGGCTGGAACGCAGCAACCGCGAATTGCAGCAGACTGTAAACCTGGAGATCGCCCAGCGCGAACTGCAGGAGCAGGAACTGGAGCGCGCCCGCGAGATCCAGCAGGCGCTGATGCCCAAGCAAATTCCGCAGATCCTCGGGTTCGATATTGCTGGCGCCTGGGAGCCGGCACGCGTGGTGGGCGGCGACTACTTCGACGTGATCAGGCTTAGCGACAGCAAGCTCGGCATCTGCATCGCCGACGTAGTCGGCAAAAGTGTTTCCGCCGCTCTGCTCATGGCTAACGTGCAAGCCACCGTACGCGCCTTCGCCTCAGACGCGGCCTCGCCCGCATGGTTGTGCGACCGGGTAAATTCCGTGCTCTGCAACAACATCGCCACGGGAAAATTCGTGACCCTGTTCTACGGCGTGCTCGACGCCAAACGCCGCATTCTGGAATACACCAGCGCCGGCCACCTCTGCCCCATCCTGCTCAACGGCTCGCACTCGGTGCAGCAACTTGAGAATGGCGGCGCGCTGCTGGGGGTCTTTCCGGAATGGAAGTACGAAAATTCAACCGCTCAGCTCGTACCCGGCGACCGCCTGCTGCTGTTTACCGATGGCATTACCGAAGCGGCAAGGCCCGACGGCGAGGAATTCGGCGAGCAGCGGCTGATTGACGCAGCAACCGGTCTGGCGCAGCGCTCTTCCGCCGAGCTTAAAGACGGGTTGCTGTCTCAGGTAAAGACCTTCTGCGATTCGCAGCTGGCTGACGACGCCACGCTGATTGTGGTATCCGTGGCTGATAGCTGAAAGCTGACAGCTTTCCCCTAGAATTCCGCCAGCTCCAGCATGGCCCGCTCGATGTCCTCGGACTGCGGCAGAATCTCATCTTCCAGCAGCGGCTGGTAAGCCACAAACACGTCCTCAGCTGCGATACGCCGCACGGGCGCATCTAGCTCTTCGAACAGTTCGTCGGCAATGCGGGCGGCAATCTCCGCGCCGTAACCCCAGCTCAGCGTATCTTCATAAGCGACCAGCACGCGGTTGGTTTTGCGCACGGAACTGGCAATCGCTTCCCAGTCGTAGGGATTGAGCGTGCGCAAGTCAATCAGTTCCACATTGATTCCCTGCTCCCGCTGCAGGCGCTGCGCCGCCTGCAGGGCCCGCGGCACCACAGCCCCGTAGGTCACTACCGTCAGGTCGCTTCCCTCCTGCACCACTTTGGCTTTGCCAAACGGCACCATGTATTCCGGCCCAGGGTAGGGCGAGCGCCCGAACGTCTCGCGGTAAAGCCTTTTGTGTTCCAAAAACAATACCGGGTCGTCGCAACGAATAGCGGTGCGCAGCAGGCCGTTGGCATCCAGAGCATTCGAAGGAAACACCACACGCAGCCCGGGAATGTGAGTAAATATGCTCTCGCCGCACTGCGAGTGGTAAATGGCGCCTCCCGTCAGGTAACCACCAATCGCAACCCGAATCACCGTGGGTGCGGAGAACGCATTGGCGGAGCGCCAGCGAATGAGGGGCAACTCGTTCCGCAGCTGCATCATCGCCGGCCAGATGTAGTCGAAAAATTGAATTTCCACCACCGGCTTCAAGCCGCGAGTAGCCATGCCTGTCGCCCGGCCTACGATGTTGGCTTCGGCCAGGGGAGAATTGAATACCCGGTCAGACCCAAACTGCCTTTGCAGGCCGGCGGTCAGCTTGAACACTCCGCCTTTGCCTTTGATCAGCTTCTGCTGCAGATACTCTTCGCGGCTGCAGTCGGCCACATCTTCGCCAAACACCACGATGCGCGCGTCGCGCTTCATCTCATCGTGCAGGCAGGCGTTGATCAGGTCCGCCATGGTCTTCTGCGCGGTAGCGGCGGCAATGGTGGGCTGCGCGTGGTTCTTAGGATTG
>DASSQB010000006.1:0-4499 GCA_035702725.1 Terriglobales bacterium
ATTCGACGACCAGCGGGATTTCCCAGCTCTCGGCTGCAACCATGGAGTTCCATGCAGTCGCGGTGGCCAGCAAAGCAGGAACCGCCGCGCGCTGGGCGCTTAGCGAGCGATCGCTCAGAATAACCATGCCAGATCCAGCGCAAACCGCGTGTCGCGCCTCCGCGCTGATCCGATCCAATGCCGCCAATGCGCCTTCTACACCAGCACCGGCTTCGAAGGTGAAGTCAACGCGGTGTGGAGACGGGTGGGTCTCGGCGAGCGCTTGCGCCTGGGCGGAATCGAGCAACGGGGACGGCAGCAGCGTGCTTTCGCCGGAGTAAACCTCGAGGGACATCACCTGGCGCTCGCGCAGCGGATCAATGGAGGGGTTGGTAACCTGAGCGAAGCGCTGCTTGCAGTAATCCCACAGCGGGCGGCGATGGCTGGAAACAAACGCGGGCGGAGCGTCGTCGCCCATGCTCCACACGGCTTCTTTGCCTTCCTGAATTAGAGGCTGGAAGAGCAGGCGGAAGCGGTCATCGGTCCAGCCCAGAGCGGCCATGGCGCGGGTACGCTGAGGCGTTGGCCCATTGGCTTGCTCAGCACCGGTTGCAGCTCGCAGTGCCGGCATGAAACTTTGCCGTCCCTCGGTCTGAGGCAATTCGGGCCACTGCCAGGGGCGAATCAGTCTGCCTTCGTGCAGCAGCAGCAATTCACCGGGTCCGAGGCGCTGCCGTTCGAAAACCCGCTTGCCCTGCAGGTCGGCAATGCCGACCTCTGAGCCGACTACGACCAGGCCATCGGCGGTCAAGGTGTAGCGCAGGGGCCGGAGCCCGTTGCGGTCAAGTTTGGCGCCCACGGCGGAACCGTCGGTGAAGACCAGCGCGGCGGGTCCGTCCCAGGGTTCCTGCCAGCGTGCCCGCGCTGCAAGGAAATGGCGCACTTGCGGCGGCATGTGCAAGTCGTCATTCTCCCAAGCGGGCGGCACCAATGCTAAGGCAGCCGCGGCTGCGGGATAGCCCTGCCGCAAGTAAAGCTCCAGCGCGTTATCCAGGCTGGCGGAGTCGCTTACGCGCGGCTCCAACAGGCGAAGTTGTTCGGAAAGTTCCAGCGAACGGCGCCACTCCTTTTCGCGCGCCCGCATCCAGCGCCGATTGGCGCTGATGGTATTGATTTCCCCATTGTGCGCAGCGAAGCGAAACGGCTGCGCCAGCGCCCAGCTGGGCTGGGTGTTGGTAGAGTAGCGCTGGTGGAAAATGGCGAACCAGCACTGGAAGCCGGGATCGCTTAGGTCGCGGTAGAAAGCCGGTAACTGGTCAGGTGTGACCAGCCCCTTGTAGACCACGGTCTTGGAGGATAGGGAGCAGAAATATGCGCCCGGCGGAAGAACAGCCTCGGCGTGCTTGCGCATGCGGAACAGCCGCATTTCCAGGTCTTCGCCGGCGCTGCCGTCGAGCGCAACGAAGAAAGACTGCTCTATGAGGGGGAGGGTATCGCGCGCCCGCGGGCCAAGGATGGAATCATCGGTGGGAACAGCACGAAAACCTACGCACTGCAATCCGTGTGCCGCTGCGGCGTGCTCGATACATCGGCGCGCTGTTTCAGCAGTCTCGGGCCGCAAAAACGTCATGCCCAAGCCGAAGGCCGGAGGCAACTCCAGACCGATACCGGCAGCCCAAGTGCGGAAAAATGCTTCGGGAATCGGCAGCAGCAGGCCGGCGCCGTCACCGCTGCGCCCGTCGGCATCCATGCCGCCGCGGTGGGCCAGGCGCAACAGCGCCTCGAGCCCCCTTTCCACGATCTGGTGCGACGCCCGCCCGTCTACCTGGGCGATAAAGCCGACACCACAAGCATCGTGATCCACATCCGGCATGACACATGAATAAGACGGAGACGTTGTGAAAGTACAATCGAAAATTTCGATGATGAGGATGGGATTTTCCGGGGACGAAAACCTGTTTAAAAAGACAACAGAGAGGCTTGAACGACTCAGGTAACTCGGTGGCTCCGGCCGAAACTCAACTAACTGAAGCCAGTCAGGCAGGTGATTTGCTATCGAGTGAGGCGGCTGAACAAATCCATCGCCAAAAACGGCAGTACCGTGTAGCATTCTTCCCTCAAAACTGGCGTCTCAGGCAGCCATCTCAAGGCTGCCCAGCGGTGCTCAACCGGTCTTGAGAGAACTATTTGAGTGCCAAAGGACTGGGTCAATGCGAAAGGGGCTGATATTAGCTGCTGCACTGGTTCTGATAGTTGTGGTTGCCGTACTCGGCTTGAGGAATTGGCGGCGCGCCAACGTCTCCTCACCAATCGCGAACAAGATGACGGCGCAGTCGCCCGGCAAACCTGCGGCGCAACCCAGCGTCGCCACACAGGCGCCAGGGGCTAGTGATCTCGTAGCTGAGATACTCAAGCAGGGCTTGACGCCCGAGCGGGCCAAGGTGCTGTTCAGCGTGGTGGTTGGGCCGTTGCCTGGCGTCACCCTCCCCGCCGTCCGCCGTGATCCGTCCGTTTTCGATGGCACCATCGCCATCGGCTTCCTCGCCCGGGTTTGGGACTCCCTCACGCCCGAGCAGCGCGCTGTTGCCGCTGCCCTGATCCATCGCGGGCAGTCGCCAGGTGAAAGCAGTGTTCCGCATGCCTCGGGCCATATCCCCCGAACTCCCGTGCTGATCCCGGCCGCCCTTTATTTCGATACGAACACACCGTACTGGGATTACAACGCCATGGCCGGGGGGGCCAATCAAACGCTGGCCGCGTTGCTTCATGTGCCGCCTCTCAAATTTGCCGTAAGCGTGAATTATGGTCCGCCACCACAAATTCATATCGGGGAAAAGCAGGACATCACTACCGAGATGGCACACACCTGGTCCTGGCTTCCGCTCAAAATGTCGGTTCCCTATCCCTGGGGTTGTGAAATCACGGTGCAGAATCAAATGTTTTCCAATGTGAATGAAGAAGTCGCGCAAGCGACGATCATTCACGAGATGATGCACTGCTACCAGCAGCGGCTGGAGCAAACCTGGGATAACGCGACTAGCGTCCCTGAGTGGGTGACGGAGGGCGAAGCCATGTGGGCAGAGTTCGCCGTACGGCCCGAGGAGTGCGACTCCGGAGGCCAATGCAATTGGTGGACGCCTTACGTTAACCAGCCCGACCTGCTCTACCAGTATCGCTGGTATGACGGGCTTGGATTGTTCGGCCACATGAGCGACCTCGCCGGCGAGACAGAGGTTTGGTCCAGGCTGCTTCCCGTGGTCCAGGCGGGAATAGGCGGAAAGCAAGCAGAGAGCTTCAACACATTGATTGCCGCCCACAGCAGCGAGTATTACAGCTCCTGGGGGTCCAGCTATTTCCAAACCACCGGCCGAAAGCACTGGGCGATGGAGGGACCGGGGACCTCGACCACGCCCGGACCGCAGCCCCAACAAATTACCGTCGACTCTGGGACTAACCAATGGCTGCCTGCAGCAGAGCCTTATGTGAGCAAACTGTTTCAGCTCACGGGCAGCGCCGATATCCTCACCGTCAGCCTCATGACCGGGTACGGTCGCATCCGTGACGCGAGCTTCGCCGTGGATACCGACCTGGATTCGTCAGCGCCGGTCATCTTGTGCCTGAAGCAGGGCGGCTGCAAATGTCCAGACGGTTCGGATGGAGCCTCGATGTTCACCAAACCCGCTACGGCTCCGGTATCACTCGGCATCAACGGCGGAGAGACGACCGCCCAGGTCGGAATATTGGGCGATTCCCTCGATCATTTCTGCAAAAACCCTGACCCAAAGCAGCCGCCGCCGCCCGGCGGCGGTGGTGGTGGCGGTGGAGGCGGCGACGACAATCCGCAACAGCCACCGCCAACTCCGCCCGGCGGTGCCACTTGGGGCGACACGCACCTCGAAACTTTCGACGGGCTTGGCTACGACTTCCAGGTGGTGGGCGAATACACGCTGGCGCGCTCGACGAAAGACGATTTCCTGGTGCAGGTACGTCAGGTGCCGGTGCTGGGACCGAAGGTTGCCAGTGTGAACCAGGCGGTAGCCACCAGAATCGGAGGCCAGAGGCTGACGTTCACCATGGAGAACAGCGAGCTGGTTCTGCGGATTGATGGCAAGGTGATCAGCGGTCCGCCGCCCCGGCTAAAAGTCGGCTCGCTGACCGGAGCCACAACCGCCCATGGCGGCACGTACCAGCTCACCTGGCCCGACAACACAATGCTGAAAGTAGAACAGCTGGGCAGCTACGCCATCAACGTAAGGGTCAGGCCGGCGGCTTCGCGGAAGGGGACGCTTGCCGGGTTGCTGGGGGATTTCAACGGGTCACCGGACAATGACCTGGTGGGACAAAACAACGCCAAGCTTGGCTTGACTCGCGAAGACATCAACCAGAAGCTGGCGAGCGCCTGGAGGCTGAACAAGGCGGCGTCCTTGTTCGATTACCAGCCGGGTCAATCGCCGGCCAGCTTTTTCGATCCTGACTTTCCCGCCAAGGATGCCGATGCCGCGCGGCTGGCAAACCGCGAA
>DASSQB010000007.1:0-6076 GCA_035702725.1 Terriglobales bacterium
CCGAAGAGAGTGATCTGGTCTGAGCGCCTGACTCAGTTGGGCATGTAACCGAGCGCCTTCAGGTAATCAATCATTTTTTGTCGCTCGACCGCATTCTGTTTTCGAAGTGGCTGGTCAACCGTGCCGGAATTCAATTGTCCCGGCTGGGCAAGGTGTCCCGCCACCTGGCGCTGTAATTCTCCCTTGAGCATCTGGGCAACGGCTGAATTGGCGCCAGCAAGGTTGTGGGCTTCCGCCTTATCCTCGCCACGATCGTAGAGTTCCTCCCCTTTTGGTCCGCCCGCAATCAAATGCCACCTCGAGGTGACCACCGATAGCAGAGCACCCGTGTAATTAGGTGCATTCGCATCCTGGTACATCTGGGCCAATTCAGATACCGGGTCAGGCCACAGGGACTGCGCTGCGTCGGCCCACCCCAAGTTCATCGCTGGACCCGGGGACGGTTGCGTAGAGGCTCCGGTCAGCGACAGCAGTGTGGGCGCCAGCCACATCAGTGAAGCCGGCCGTTCCACCACCGTTCCCGCGGGTATGCCCGGCCCCACCATGATCAGGGGCACATGAATGAGCTCGCTATACAGACTGTTGCCGTGAGACATCAGCCCATGCTCGCCAAAACCATCGCCGTGGTCGGAGGTAAAAACCACGATGGTGTTGCTCAGCAACTGTCGTTTTTGTAGCGCCTGCAGTAGCGCCGCAATCTGCCCGTCCAGGCAATAGATGGACGCGTCATAGGCGTCCATTTCGTTTTGAATTTCGGGCGGGGTTAGGTGGTCCATCTTGGGGTTGCCAATAAACACCTTGCCCGCCGGCTGGGCCAGTTTTGAAAAGCGATGGAAACAGTCCAGCGGCGGCAGGTAGGGCTCATGCACATCCATGTAGTTGGCCACCACAAAAAACGGACCGCTACTGCCATCCAGCCAGCGCAGCATGTGGCTATTAATTTGCTCCGCGCGAGCACGCCCAATCGCGGCGTGCAGGACTCCCATCTTTAACAGTAAGTTCTGAATTCGCTGCCCTAAGTTGGTCTGCGCGATCGCGCTGCTCACCGAACTAAAGTCCTCGAAGTGGACGAATCCCGGGCTAAAACCCAGGCGGCGGGCAAAGAACCACCAGTTGGCGGAGAAGGCGGCTGTGCGGTAGCCGCGGCTACGAAAAGCCTCCGTTAGCGTAGGCAAGCTCTGGTCCACGGAGCCGTCGGGCCGGTCAGCCCCGGTTGCGTGCGGCAAGCGCCCTGTCAGTATCGAGGCGTGGGAAGGCAGGGTCCACGGCGCTGCCGCTATGGCGTCCTGAAACCGCACGCCGTCGCTCGCCAGTTTCGTAATGTGAGGGCTGGTCTCGCGGCTGTAGCCATAAGTGGAGAGATGGTCAGCGCGCAGGGCGTCCACGATGATCACCAGCACGTTGGGTGCCCGGCTCGCGCTCGAGACTTCTGCCAGTTCTTTCCGTTCCCTCAACGCTCGCCGCACCGGCGGTACTCCTGTGTAGAGCAGCGCAAACAGCGCGATGCAAAGCACGCTTTTGCCCTGCAACCCCTGGCATCCGGTAGAGAATTTCCACGTAGCCAGCGCCACACACCCGGCCAGGGCAAGCGCGATCAGACGCATCAGCACCCGCTCACCGTGCTCCCCAACCCCGACGGTGGCGCAATCGTAGAAGGCCACCAGAGCGAACACCAGGTTGACGCCGGCAAACAAGGCGCGCCACTTCACAAATCGTGCCAAGGGCACAAATAACAAACCAACAATCAGGAAGACGGCGCAGGCGAATAGTACAGCGATCCACGGCAGGTCAGGGTTGCGCAGCAGAGGAAAGCGGTAGTAGGCGGCTCCTTCCAGCAGTCCCGCCAGCAAACCCCACCACAGGGCGGAAATTAGAATTCCTGAATAGGTATTTCGATACATCTGCGAGGTGACCTTGCCAATCTGCTGCTTGCGAGTAACCGCGCTGAGTGGCTAGCCTATGATGATATTAAATTAAGCGCAGGCGGCAGCGACATCTGCCGGCTGCCCGTCTACAATCGCACACCCCGCCTTCATCCGCTGTCACCCCAGCGACTTTTGTCGTATGCTAGAAGCTCTCAATCCGCGCGACACTGAGGACAATAATGTTTTCCCGCCGTTCGCGGCTCATGCGCGCCACTTGCGTGGTCAATGACCTGCTTGCGACGGCGGTGTCCTTTCTGCTTGCCTATGGCATTCGCGTGTGGGCGGGGCAAAGCAACTGGTTCGGCCTGCACGGCATTTACCCGTTTTCCGCTTATCTGCCGGTCTTCGCGGCCATTGTAGTTCTGATCCCGCTCCTAGGATACCTGCTCAACGCCTACCACCAGGTGGAACTGAAGCGCCCTCGCGACATCGCCACTGATGCCGTCAAAATGGTCGCCTTGGGACTGCTGGCGCTGTTTACCGGCATGTTCTTCTTCCAGAGTCAGTACGTCAGCCGCGGTCTGCTGATGGTTTTTGTGGTTCTGCAGTTCTTTCTTCTCGTAGGCAGCCGCTGGACCCTGCTGGCGGCCGGCGCCTGGCTGCGAACTCGGCCGGAAAATCGCCGCCACTTTGTAATCGTTGGAACTTCGGACAGCGCCGGCGAGCTCGCCTCCCTGCTGGAGGAGGGAGCGAATCTGGGTCTCGAGCTCCTGGCCTTCGCCTGCATCGGCCCGGAAACGCCCGACCCCGCCGCTGCATTGCGCCGTTCTTACCCTGTCATGTCCGTGGAGAAGCTTCCCGACCTCCTTCACAGCCATGTAGTGGACGAGGTGTTGTTTGCCGTGCGGCGTGAAGAACTTGCCGGTCTCGAATCCCTTATGCAGCAGTGCGAGCAGGAAGGAATCCACATGCGCATGCAACTGGATTTCCTGCCCCGGGGCTTCAATCACGTATTTGTGGAACACTTGGGCCACATACCTCTGCTGAGCTTCGCCAGCAGTCCGCAGAATGACTTTGCGCTCGCTTTCAAACGTCTGGTTGACGTCATTGTCGCCGCTACTGCGCTCATCGTTCTTTTCCCCGTATTTCTCATCTTCGCCGCACTCATAAAGCTCACTTCCAACGGGCCGGTGTTCTACCGCCAGATGCGTTGCGGACTGGGTGGCCGTCGCTTCCGGCTTCTGAAATTTCGTTCCATGGTAGCCAACGCAGACCAAATGCTGCCGCAGCTGGAAAAATTCAACGAGCTGGACGGTCCCGCTTTCAAAATGCGCAACGACCCGCGCTGCACCCGGATTGGCCGCTGGATGCGCGTGCTCAGCCTCGATGAACTGCCCCAGCTGTGGAACGTGCTGCTCGGTCACATGTCGCTGGTGGGGCCGCGCCCGCCCTTGCCCGAGGAGGTGGATCAGTACCAGTCCTGGCAACGGCGCCGCCTGCGCATGCGTCCCGGCATGACTTGCTTGTGGGCGCTGGAAGGACGCAGCCAGCTGCGCTTCGACAACTGGGTTCGCCTCGACCTCCTCTACATTGACAACTGGTCGGTTTGGCTCGACTTCAAAATCCTTCTTAAGACCATTCCCGCTGTGCTCTCCGGTCGCGGCGCGCATTAGCCGATTTCCCTTCTTCGCGAATGACTCTCTCCGAGCCGTGCGCTAGAATACCTCCCACTCAAAGTACACATGATGCGACGCGCAGAATTCCGCACACGTGCCTCTTTCACCCTTTTACTTTTGCTGGCTCTGGCCGCAACCCCGCTTGTGGCACAACAGGAAGCCTCCGCGCCGCATCGGCCAATCATCGTGTTTATGACCGACTTCGGCACTGTGGATGACTCGGTCCCCATTTGCAAAGGCGTAATGTTAGGTATTGCCCCCGAGGCCCGCATCGTGGACCTCACCCATCAGGTGACCCCCTTCTCCATTGCCGATGGCGCCCGCTTCCTCTACGGTGCCGCGCCCTATTACCCTGCAGGAACCGTTTTCGTGGTCGTAGTGGATCCTGGGGTCGGCACCAGCCGCAAGGCAATCGTGGCCAAGTCCAAGCGCGGCCAGTACTTTGTGTTGCCCGACAACGGGCTCATGACCATGGTCCTGGGCCGCGACGGTTTGGAGGGTGCCCGCGAAATTACCAATCGCTCCTGGATGATCGGCAGCGGCATCTCTTCCACCTTCCATGGGCGCGACATCTTTTCGCCCGTCGGCGCTCACCTCGCCGCGGGCGCGGACTGGACCCAGGTTGGACCCGAACTCAGGCAGTTAGTCCGCCTTGATATCACACCCGCACGTATGGACACCCGTGGCATCAGTGGGCAGGTATTTGCCCTTGACGGACCCTTCGGAAACCTGATCACCAATGTCAGCGGGGAGGAGTTTCTCAAGCTGGGATACGTGCACGGCGAAAAGGTTCACATCAAGCTGGGCGATGACGACATGGTCTTGCCCTTCGCGCGAACCTTCGGCGATGTTCCGGTTGGCGAACCTCTGATCTTCATTGACTCCCGCGGCCGCTTCAGCCTGGCCTTAAACCAGCGTAACTTCGCCCAGACTTATCACGTCAAACCCCCGGTATCCCTGTTTATTGCCAAGAAATGAGCGCCCGCTCAGGGACCTGTTGTTGGCTGTAGAGCCTGGGTACTGAACGACCAATTGCCTGCCCGCAGGAGGATCAAAATGAAAGCAGCACAGCGCTATACGCGCACCCACTTCTGGCTTGTCATTT
The DNA here is from genome assembly GCA_035702725.1 of Terriglobales bacterium. Classification (GTDB taxonomy): domain Bacteria; phylum Acidobacteriota; class Terriglobia; order Terriglobales; family Acidobacteriaceae; genus JAICWP01. The sequence goes on from DASSQB010000007.1 coordinate 4,647, forward strand.
GCGCTGTTGTGATGTTCAGCGTTTCGCTGTTCGCGCAGAGCTTCCGCGGTTCTATTCGCGGCACAGTGCGCGACGCCAGCGGCGCGGTGGTCCCAGGGGCCTCTATAACAGCGAAGAACCTGGCTACGGGCGAGACGCGCACGGTTGCGAGCGGCCCCGATGGCGGCTATGTCGTCGCCGAAGTGCCTGCCGGGCAGTACGAAGTGAGCGCCAGTTCCGCCAGCCTGGCCACCGTTTCCTCCAGGGTAGTGGTGGCCGTGGGCGCCGACACCACCGCCGACTTCGACCTGGCCAGGGTACGCACGGCTAAAGAGCAGGTGACCGTGACCGCAGCCGCGCCGGTGGTGGACACAACGCGCGACGTCCTCGGGCAGGTGGTAGATCAGACCCTGGTAGGCCAGCTGCCGCTCAACGGGCGCGACTTCGGCAAACTGGTGGCGCTGGTGCCGGGTGTAACGGTGGAACCGGCGGGTGTGGCCGGCAGCCAGGCCGGCTTCGGCCAGTTCAACATCAATGGCAATCGCGACCGCTCCAACAACTACACGCTGGACGGCACCGACAACAACGATCCCTTCTTCAACAACTCCGCTCTCAACCAGGTGGGCATCACCGGCGCCCCCGCTTCCCTGCTGCCCATTGATGCTATCCAGGAATTCAATCTGCAGTCGAACTTCAGCGCCGAATACGGCCGCAACTGCGGTTCGGTGGTGAACATCATCACCAAATCCGGCACCAACGCCGTGCATGGCACCGTCTTCGAATACCTGCGCAACAGCGTTTTTGACGCCCGCAATTACTTCAATGTGCGCACCAATCCCGATGGCACCGCCAACCCGCACTCTCCTTTCAAGAACAATCAGTTTGGCGGCTCGCTGGGCGGGCCGATCATCCAGAACCGCACCTTCTTCTTTGGCGCCTATGAAGGACAGCGGGAGCGCGTAGGCTCAGACTTCCTGTTGTTTGTGCCCACCGAAGCTCAAAAAGCGGCAGCCAGGACGGTGGCGCTGGCCAATGGCATTACAGCGATTAATCCCGCTCTCGACAAGGTCCTGGACTTCTTCCCCGCCGCCACAGGCTTCAACGGCAGCAGCGGCACGGCCGCCATCAGCGCCCAAGACAGGAATGATCTGGATAACTTCATCGTCAAAATAGACCACCAGCTGAGCTCGCGCGAATTCCTCACCGGCCGCTACGCTTTTGCCCGCAGCGACCAGACCTTTCCCCTGGGCGCGATTGGCGGCTTCGGCAGCGGCTCGCGCCTGCCACAGTTTGCCCAGACCTCGCCCACGCGCGTGCAGGTGGTCTCCGCCAGCCTGCTTTCCACTCTCAACGCCAATCGCATCAATGAAGTCCGCTTCGGCTACAGCCGCTACCGGACCAACTTTAACAGCGTGGACGCCAGCTTCGATCCCGCCAGCATCGGCCTGAAC
>DASSQB010000008.1:0-3773 GCA_035702725.1 Terriglobales bacterium
ATCCAGCCTACTCATGGTGTGCTGCTCTTGAGCGCGAAACCGAGCCCGAGCCGCTGCAATTCCTGCTATATAGCCGAGCCAGCCACCCAACAACAACAAAAGCAACGCAATACTGAACCATACGCCAATGGGTCTCTTGGGCACTCGATGCATTCTGTAGTGGGCAGGTTCGAATTTCCAGCTTTTGTTGTCGAATGCACAAACTGTGACACTATGAAGTGATTGCGCAACCCCCGGCCTAATTGTGTGGTCGGGTTTGCAGTACGGGGGGCTGATTGCTGGCGGGTTTGGCTGCTGCCGGCGCCGGCTTCCAGGCCAACGGATTGGCGGGCGCGTTGGGGTTCACGCCGAAATCCCAGACGTACAGGTTCATTTCCTTCGGGCTTAGCATTTCCACTACAGCGTACTCCCCAGGCGGCAGATCGGCGCCGGGTGTCACCTTCACCCAGTTGCCGATAAGGCGCTCGAAAGTCGAGGGCACAAACTTCTGCTCCTGACTGACTTTCCCATAGACCGCAATCTTCAGATTGCCCAGCACCCGCTTGTCCTTCTTCTGCTCCAGGCGCACCAGGCGGTAAGGCTGAGCGGGCGCCGCGTCATCCTCCTTGCCTTTTTCCTTTTTGGCATCCTTCGCCTGCGTTGTCTTTTCGGCTTCCTGGGTTTTTTGCTGTAAGACGGCGTCCGCCGGCTGGTCGGGCGCCATGTTTACAAAAATTACCGGCCGGCTCTGGTGTACTTGCACCGGGGCGTGCTCTCCGGCTAACTCGATGGACTGCTTGGCCGAGGCCAGGGGATTAATGGCGGCCGTCAAAACATTGCGCTTGATGTTTTTATTCAGATCGCCGGCGTCCTGTTGCAATTCCAACAATTGCGGCTGGCCCTGGTAGGCATCCAGCACAAATACGCCTTCGAAATCGGGCAGGTTCAGGCCAGGGGCGGCTTGCGGCGTAGGCGCCTCTTCGCCGGTATCTACCTTAAGCTCTTCATCCACCTGCTTCTGAATTTCGGGCGGCGGCGCGCCCGCTTCCCGCGCCTGGTTGTAGTTCTTCGTGGCGTCCCAATCCACCAGCGAGTTGGGCATCTCCTCCCAGTCGTTGCGCTCCGCGCTGTAGTAGCGCACGCGGTCGCCCTTGACCTCCCACTTGGTGACGGCCTGGTAGGAGCCATCCTTCAGGATCAGCCGCTTGGCCAGTTCCTGCGCCTGGGCGGGTGAAAACAGGGCAAGGGACATCAGGGCCGCGGCCGCCAGGGAACACCATCTCCGCATAGAACGTATTATCTCGCGTTCAGGAATTCTGTGCTGGTTAGATGCGGTGGGCGGCGCTCCGCGTAACGAAATATGGCGTCCGAGTACAATAAGCGGACGGAAAAAGCACCCCGCATTCAGCCGTCAGCATTCAGCCCTAAAACCGTTGGAGAGCTTCCATGAAAGCACCTTCTGCTTTGCTCGTAATTCTTGCCCTGTGCCTGGTTCCCGGGATTGCGCTGTGTGGGTCCGGCCCAGCCAACCCCGCTCCGGCCCCACCTTCCCCGGCGGAAGACGGCACCATGCCTGCCCTCACTGCCATTGCCGGGCAAGGCATGATGAACACCCACGCCTACGATGAGTTGGAAGACCTGAGCGACAACATCGGCGGGCGGCTCACTGGCTCGTCCCAGGCGGCCAAGGCCATCGAGTGGGGACAGGAGCGCATGCGCGCCCTCGGGCTGAGCAATGTGCACGCGGAAAAATGGCAGCTTTCCCACGGCTGGACTCGCATTTCCGCCGGCGCCGAGCTCACCGCTCCACTCCAGCGCAAGCTGAGCGTGGATTCCATGGGCTGGGTTGGCTCCACGCCTAAGGGCGGTGCAGAGGGCGAGGTCGTGCCGGTCAACATGTACCAGCTCGACCAGGAAATGAAGGACAACAGCGGCAAGTGGGCGGGCAAGGTTCTGCTCATCGTGCAGAAGGGCGAGAAGCCCAGCCGCGAAGACATGATGAAGCTGTTCGGCAAATTCGGCCCCTTCCTGAAGGCCGCCTATGCCGCGCACGCCATCGGCGTCATTGGCGGGCAGGGCGGCTCCATGGCTCAGGGCATGCACCTGACACATACCGGCGCGCTCGGCTTCGACACCTATTACGACCTTCCTGTGGTCAGCATGATTGCCGAAGACCAGGAACAGCTCGACCGTTTCCTGGACCATGGCAAAACCGTGCGCGTGAAGCTGGATGTGCAGAACCGGGTGAGCGGCCCGGCGGAGACGGCCAACGTTGTCGGCGATATCCCCGGAACGGAACACCCGGAGCAGGTGGTGGTCATCGGCGGGCACCTGGATTCCTGGGACCTGGCCGAAGGCACCACAGATGACGGTGTCGGCGTGGCCACCACGCTGGGCGCCGCAGAAGCCATCATCAAGTCAGGCCAGCGCCCGCGCCGCACCATGCGCTTTGTCCTCTTCACCGGCGAAGAGCAGGGGCTGCTGGGCTCGCTGGCTTACACCAAGACTCACAAGGACGAGATGAAGAACCACGTGGGCGCCGTGATCCTGGACAACGGCCAGGGGCCGGTGGTGAGCCTGAACCTGGGCGGGCGCGATGACCTGGTTGCCGCCGTGCAGAAATTCACTGACTCGGTGAAAGCCTTTGGCGACGTCAAGGTGGATGACCGCACCGTGTTCGGCACCGATGCCGGGCCATTCATTCTGGCAGGATTGCCGGGCATCAACATGGGCCAGGACTCGCCGGAGTACAAGTACACCCACCACTCCGCCGTGGACACTTTCGACAAGGTCAAGCCCGACCTGCTCACGCGCGACAGCACGCTGATGGCGCTGACCGCCTTCTGGATCGCCGACCGGCCGGAGCGGCTGGCCAGCCCCTGGTCGCCGCAGCAGACCGCCGCCATGCTCACCAAGAAGCACGAAGACACGATTCTGAAGATGTTCGGCATGTGGCCCTTCGGCGACCTGGGCGGCAGCGCAGCGGAGAAAACCAAGTCCGGGGGAAACTAAAACCTATTTCACCGCCGAGACGCCGAGCACGCCGAGGAATCTATTCGCAACATCTTTGGTAGAGACGTAACTCATCCTAATCCAGGGTTGTGGCGCGGGCGCCCCCGCCCGCGATTGCCTTCCGCAGGAAGGCGTCATTCCGACGCCCTTCAGGGGCGAGGAATCTGGCGCGCACCGGGGTTTGCTCCGTGTTCTCTGCGTCCTCTGTGGTGAAAAGGGGTTCAGTCAAAGTTGTTCTTCTTCCCCTTCCGCACGTAGGCCACCGTGTCTCCAATGTGGTTTCGGCTGTGCACAGCTTTCTTCTTTGCCAGGTGCGCGAACATCTGAATGCCAAATCCGCCGTCCAGATCGTTTGTAATCCGCTGCCTCCACGGGCGCCGCACAATTTGCGTAGTCAGCCGCCGGGTAGTGCGCGGCTGGGTCATGATGTGGTCGGCCAGCTGGTAGGCGCGCTGGAGCAGCTTGGCGCGCGGCACCACTTCGTTCACCATCCCGTATTCCAACGCTTTCTTCGCGTCAATGGCTTCGCCGGTCAGCAGCGCGTATGCCGCTCGCTTCACTCCCAGCAGTTCCTGGAAGCAGCAGTGAATGCCGTCGCCGGGCACGGAGCCGATGTCGTAGTGCAAGTCGTAGATGATGGCATCCTCGCTGCAGATGGTCAGGTCGCACATCAGGCAGATTTCGCTGTGGAACCCGGGGCCGTTGAGCACGCCGATGGTGGGAATCTCCAGGTCGTTAACTAAGGCACTGACGTTGATGCGGCCATCTTTGTAGGCGTATTC
>DASSQB010000009.1:0-2342 GCA_035702725.1 Terriglobales bacterium
GGCAGGTGGAGCGGGTGCGGGCGGTGCGGGCGCGCCGTGACCGCGGGCCCTGGGAGGCCGCGCTGCGCCGCATAGAAGAGGCGGCCCGCTCTGGCCGCAACCTGATGCCGCACATTGTTTCCGCCGTGGAAGCGTTGGCTACGGTGGGAGAAATTTCGGACACGCTGCGGAAGGTGTTTGGGGAGTATAAGGAAACGGTAGTGATCTAGGGTTTCAAGTTCTGAGTCAGTTTCCGGATTAATCAGATTATGACTGAAACTTGAAACTGGAAACTCGAAACTGCCCCTTAGTCCTGCGCCTGGTAATCACACGCTTCCCGGCAGGTGCGGCAGTAGTAGCAGCCATCCTGGCAAAGGCGCACGTCATCCTCGCCGAAGCAGATGGCGCAGTAGCGGTCGCAAGTGCACTGCTTCTCATCTTTCTCGCAAATGACGCACTGAAACCGGGTGGTTTCCATGGCGTCAATTTAGCGCCCGATGTCATGTCTGGAAAGTTACCGAAGTGCGCCTCAAACCAAAAGCTCACCACACAGAGATTCACATCGAAACATTGCTGGCGCAAAGCGCGGAACAAATTACCAATTACAAATCAGCAAATTACAAATCCTCCGCGTGCTGTGCGTCCTCTGTGGTGAATCATTGAAGTTTGACCCCCGCAAAATGCGCGTGATACCGTAACCAGTTCCACTTGTTCCCAGTCAGCCCAGCGAGGAATTCCGCCTTTGTCCTCCAGCGTCGAAACCACTGCCACCATTCGCAAAACTGCCCTGAACGCAGTGCACCGCCGCATGGGCGCCAAGATGGTGGAGTTCAATGGCTGGGATATGCCGGTGGAGTACCCGGCCACGGGCGGACTCATCGCGGAACACCTGGCGGTGCGCAGCCGCGTGGGCATCTTCGACGTCAGCCACATGGGCGATATCCGCATCGCCGGCCCGCAAGCCCTGGAAGCCACGCAGCACATCACCATGAACGATGCCTCGCGGCTGGCCGTCGGGCAGGCCCAGTATTCGGCTCTGCTCTACCCCCAGGGCACTTTTGTGGACGACGTCATTGTGCATCGGCTGGGCGAGCGGGAATTCCTGCTGGTCATCAACGCCGGCACGCGCGAGAAGGATTTCAACTGGGTGCGCGATAACGTTCGCGGCTTCAACGGCACCGCCGAGAACTTGAGCGACGACTTTACCCAGATCGCCATCCAGGGCCCCCGCGCGCAGGAACTGCTCCAGAAGCTGACCGACGCCGACCTGAGTGCTGTAAAGTTCTACTGGTTCACGCATGGTGCGGTCTGCGGGCTGAAGAACATCCTTATTGCCCGCACCGGATACACCGCTGAGGACGGTTTCGAAATTTACGTGCCCGCCGATGAAGCCACCAGCGCCCGCGTGTGGAACGAGGTCCTGGAGGCTGGCCGGGAATTCAATGCCCTGCCCTGCGGCTTAGGTGCCCGCAACACCTTGCGCCTGGAGGGCCGCCTTCCCCTTTACGGACACGAAATTTCCGAAACCATCAATGTTTGGGAGGCGGGGCTGGACCGATTCTGTAAGATGGAGAAGGGCGACTTTGTCGGCCGCTCGGCCCTGGAGCGCGCCCGGGCTGCCGGCTTGAAGCGAACCCTGGTGGGGACGGAGATGATGGAGCGGGGCATCGCCCGCGACGGCTACAAGGTGCTGGACGAAGGAGGAAGGGAAGTCGGCTACGTCACCAGCGGCTCGCATGCTCCGTTTTTGAAGAAGAACATAGCCTTGGCGTATGTGCCGCCCAGTTTGGCGGAGGTAAGCACGCCGTTGAAGGTTGAGATTCGCGGGCAGGGAGTCGGCGCGAAAGTGGTGCCTACGCCCTTTTATAAACGCCCCAAGAAATGAAAACTGCCGAGGACGCCGAGGATCCCGAGAAAAAACGAGCAAGCTTTGGCGACAAAGCAGCCCAAAGGGCGACTGAAAGTAGCCCGCCACTTTAGTGGCGGGATCGGCAGATAAGCAAGGTGAAGTCCCGTAGGGACGACTGATTCGGAGAACGCATGGCCTATCCCAAGGATTTCAAATACACCAAAGAGCATGAGTGGATTAAGCCGGATGGCGGCAATGCCACCGTGGGCATTACTAACTATGCTCAGGAATCGCTCGGCGACATCGTTTTCGTCGAATTGCCCAAGGTGGGCGCCGAATTGTCTGCCGGTAAGAGCTTTGGCACGGTCGAGTCGGTGAAGGCGGTGTCTGACCTTTACGCGCCGGCTTCCGGCACCGTAACCGAAATCAACCAGGAACTGGCCACCGCGCCGGAGAAGATTAACTCCGATGCCCACGGCTCCTGGATGATCAAGCTGAAACTGAAAGATCTGAA
>DASSQB010000010.1:0-4586 GCA_035702725.1 Terriglobales bacterium
CAGGGCCGGCTTGGCCAGCCCGAAGTCCAGCAGCTTGATCTGGCCACGCGGGCCAATGAAGATGTTTCCCGGCTTGACGTCGCGGTGCAGGATGGACTTGATGTGGGCGGCATCGAGCGCTTCCGCGATCTGAATGCCCCACTCCACCACCTGCTGCAGCGAGAGCGGCGCCCCATGCATGGCTTCGGCCAGGGTCTTGCCTTCCAGCAACTCCATGGCGATGAAGGTTTGGCCGGCAGATTCGCCGATCTCATAAATGGTGCAGATATTGGGGTGATTCAAAGCAGAAGCGGCGCGCGCTTCCCAGCGGAAACGGTCCAGCGCCTGCGGGTCGCCGGAGAGATCATCAGGAAGAAACTTGAGCGCCACATGACGGCCGAGAGTAAGGTCTTCGGCCTCGTACACCACTCCCATCCCGCCGCCGCCCAGCTTGCGCAGCAGCCGGTAATGGGAAATCGTCTGGCCGACACTAATGACTGGGGAGGACATGGGGGCGCGACCGCTGCGGGGAAACAGCGGTTTTCCACTACTCGTACGGAAGCCTGAGTTTACCGCCAGACATAGTAAAAGCCAACTTGCGTCTGCAGCAGCTTGAGGCGGTCAGGCAGAAAGTTCGACAGGTCGCCGAACAGCAGGTCTAACAGGGTGCGGCGCTCCTTCTCCGGCCGCACCAGTTGCGGCTCACCTTTGATGCCCACAGATTGTGCCGTGTCCTTCACGGCAGCGCGAAAGTCACCTACCTGGTCAATTAAATGTAAGGGCAGAGCCTGGTCGCCTGTCCAGACGCGGCCATCAGCGATGGCCTGCACGTCCTGCACCTTCAGGTGACGGCCGTCGGCCACCGCCTGGATGAACTGGGAATGCATGTTGTCGAGCAAGCCCTGGAAGTAGGCCTTCTCTTCCGGGGTCATGGGACGGGTGGGAGAGCCTGCATCCTTCAGTTTGCCGGCTTTCATGGTGACGTCCTGCAGCTTAGCCCAGTCCAGGAGCTTGCCGTAATTGACCCATTCGGCGATCACACCGATGCTGCCCACAATGCTGCCTTTGTCGGCGAAAATCTTGTTGCAGGCGGATGCCACGAAGTATCCGCCACTGGCCCCCACTGTTTCCACCGAGGCGATTACCTTCTTGTGCTTTTCCTGCTCGATGCGGCGAACTTCCTGGTAAATCTCTTCGGTGGCCGCCACGCCGCCGCCGGGCGTGTTGATGTGCAGGATGATGGCCTTGATGGAGTCGTCATCGCCAAAGCGCTTGAGCTGGCGGACGACCACTTCGGGAGTGACGATAAGACCTTCCAGGTCCACCACGCCGATTTGCTTATCGCCGCCAAAGACGGAGGTGGATTCCTCGCTGGCCGGGCGCAGAGTGATGTAGAGCAGGGCAAACACCGCCAGCAGGAAGAGGAAGAAAGCTCCCCCGCCAATCAGAATCCAAAGCAGGGCGCGGGCGCGGCGCTGCGGTTGGGCTTCATCTGCCATAGGAAGGCGTAGTTTAACACCAGTGGCCAGTGGCCAGGAGCACTCAGCACTCAGCAGTCAGCATTCAGTCCGTGAAAGGCGCTGTTGGCATTTAGCACTTGGCACTTGGCCATTCGAGCTTCTTTTCGGTTCCCTAGTTAGAGCTTTACGGCCAAGTACTAAAGGCCAAGTGCAAAAAGGCAAGCGGAGGCATGCCGTCCAAGGGCTGAATGCTGAGAGCTGAATGCTGAGTGCTGCTTCTAGACAATCACCCGCAGCGCTCCCCGCGCTACGCTCACTTCTACCGGGGTTTGGCCTAGCGGTTCGCCATCCGCGTGTACTGCGAGCGGTTCCTCGCTCTCGATGAGCACGCGCTCTGCCCGGAAATATTCCACCTCCCGCAGGCCAATGTGGCTGCCCCGGTAGACCTTGGGAAACAGGCGCAGGAGGCGCAGTTTGCCCACATTGCGTACGAAACAGAGTTCAAGCATCCCGTCATCGATTTGGGCTTGGGGAGCAATGCGCATGCCGTGGCCGTACCACGGAGCATTGGCAGCAGCCGCCAGGATACCGGGTTCGGAGATCTTGCGCCGCTTGCCATCTGCCTGGGTGGCGGTGACGGTAATGAGCCGCGCCTGGAAGCGAAGAAGGCCGCGGATGGCGGCCAGGAAATAGCCGCCATTGCCGCGCAGCCAGCCGGGCAGGGAATTCGCCTTTCGCGCCACTTCGGCGTCTACTCCTGCGCCCACCGCGCAGGAAAAGTATGCCGGATTTATGGCGGGGGCGCCCTCGCCGGCGAATTCCATGACGCCCAGATCAATGCTGCGCACATTGTTGCCGCCAGCCAGAAACGCTTTCCACGCGCGCAGCGCCTCTGCCCGGGTGCGCACTCCCAGAGCTCGCGCGAAATCGTTGGCGCTGCCTGTGGGGACGATCAGCAACGGAACCCGCGCTTGCACCAAGCCGGCGAGATGGCGCTGCACCGTGCCGTCGCCGCCTAGAAGCAGGACGACATCGGCGGCCGCTTGCGTGAGATTTTCCGTGAGAATGATTTCCGCGTCCGGTGCGCGGAAAGGTGCGAGGTCGTGTTCGGAGGCCCTCGGCCCGAGAATGGCCAGCGCGCGCATCTGCCGCGCAGATTAAACCACCAAAGGCTTTTTCACCACAGAGGACACAAAGAGCACAGAGGAATTTTTGAGAAGCCCAAGGTGCTTCGACTCGCCTCGCCGCTGGTGCGGCTCCGGCTCGCTCAGCATGACAGGGGAAAGTGGTTGCTCTTTATGAAAAGTAGCTGCTTCCGCAGGATAACGTCTAGAATTCGGCGCCCATCATTTTGGCAAGCATTTTTTTCAAGACCAGCAATTCATTTTGGGAATGTCATCCTGAGCGAGCGCGAGCCGAGCTTGCGAGGGGAGCGCGAGGTCGAAGGACCTTGTGGTTATTTCGGTGTGAGCGGTTCGATGGGTTTGCCCCAGTCCGCGCTTAGGTCTCTCCACTCCGGATTCGACATCCGCACCAGCCAGTTCTTCTTCTCACGGCGCCAGCCTTTCAGCTGCTTTTCGCGGGCAATCGCCGTCTGAATGTTGCTGTATCTTTCGAACCATACCAGCCGATGGGCCCGGTATTTCTGAGAGAAGCCATCAAATTCCTCATTCTTGTGCTGGAACACTCTGCGGTCCAGGCTATTGGTTACCCCAGTATAGAGCGCCCGGCGTGAGCTGCTGATCATCATGTAAACGTAATAGTGGTGCTCGCGCATACGAAACGCAAGGTGCTTCGATTCGCCGCTGCCGCTGCGCGGCTGCGGCTCGCTCAGCATGACAAATGAAATGTTTTCTGCTAATCAGAATACCGCTGGGGGTGGAGTGGCGACGCTAATTTGCTCACTCAGATCACATCAGCAATTCATTTTGGGAATGTCATCCTGAGCGAGTGCGAGCCGAGCTTGGGAGGGGAGCGCGAGTCGAAGGACCTTGAGCTTAGCGAATTTCCACTCTGCGAATTTGGCGGCCGACGCGGATGGTGAGCCAGCAGGGGAGGGAGATGACAATCTTTGTCTTCTCCACGACCTCGCCCTCAATCTGCACTGATCGTTGCTTAATCTTCCGGTTCGCGTCCGAAACAGATTCTGCCAAGTGACATTCAGCCAGCAAGCGGTCAAGCTTCACTAGGAATCGCGGTCCTACTGAACTGCCCTTGATTCGGGGCTGATAGGCGTCGGCCGGGAGAGGAGAATCTGGACTCACTTCCGATGGGCGAGCCTGCCCATGGTCCACGCTGACGGTCTCTATCTCGTCCGGCGCTTCGCGTTTCTGGAACTGCGTGGCCCAGTCGTCAGCCGCCTTGTTGGCCGCGGCTTCGCCATGGGCGTCGGCCACGATGCGGCGCGCCAGCTCTTTTTTGTACTGCATGGGATTGACGCGCCCGGCAGCGGCCTCGTCCTTCATTTTGCCGATCTCGGCCATGCTCACGTCAGTAAGCAGCTCGTAGTAGCGCCACATCATCTGGTCGGAGATGGACATGACCTTGCCGTACATCTGGAGCGGGGGCTCGGTCAGGCCGATGGCGTTGCCCAGCGACTTGGACATTTTCTGCACGCCATCCAGGCCTTCCAGGATGGGCGTGGTCAGCACCACCTGCGAGGGCTGGCCGTAGCCGCGCTGGATTTCGCGGCCCACCAGCAGATTAAATTTCTGGTCGGTGCCGCCCAGTTCCACGTCGGCCTCGAGCGCCACCGAGTCATAGCCCTGGGCCAGTGGATAAAGCAGTTCGTGCATGGAGATGGGCTTTTCTTCCTGGAAGCGCTGGTGAAATTCGTCGCGCTCCAGCATTTGCGAAAGCGTGAACTTGGCGGCCAGGCGGATGAAATCGTCGGCGGTGAACTTGCCGAACCACTCCCGGTTGTAGCGGACCTCGGTCTTCTGGCGGTCGAGAATCTTGTAAACCTGGTCGAGATAAGTTTTGGCGTTGGCGTCAATCTGCTCGCGAGAAAGGGGAGGCCGGGTGACCATGCGGCCGGTGGGGTCGCCGATCATGCCGGTGAAGTCGCCGATGAGGAAGATGACCGTGTGCCCCAGCAGCTGGAAGTGGCGCAGCTTGTGGATGAGCACGGTGTGGCCCAGGTGCAGG
>DASSQB010000011.1:0-22194 GCA_035702725.1 Terriglobales bacterium
TGGCCCACTCGTATTTAGTGGCTTTGTTTCAGGTCACTTCCAAGGACAATATGAAGCCGATTTGGCGGGGCTACTGTTGGGAACCCGCAACTAGCTTCGAAGAATTGCGGTCTTGGCTACTCGATGGCAAATGTTCGGGACGATGAGCGTGGGCGCTCCGGTAAAGCGGATGCCTATCAAAAGTGAAAGCTGTAAGCGAAAAGGCCTGCCGAACGCAATTACTGGTTGGCGGTAACAGGCGCGGAGCGCGAGGGCAGGCTTCCCCAGATATTTTCTTCCGGTTCCAGGCACTGCAGCCCAGCCTGGGAGTGCAGGGCGGTGCCGTAGCCGCCGATCCAGACTACGCGGAAGCGGGCGCGCCGCCCCCGGTGCTGCACCTCAATTACTGCCGCGGTATCCACGATGGACGGAGTGCCATCCAGGCGGGCGCCCCGGTGACTGATATCCCGGGTGTATGCATCTTGTTGAAAAGGATGGCCAAAAGCATCTACGCCGCGCACCCGCACGCGCAGGCGGGCGTTGTACCGAGGCTCGGGACGGGGAACCATGCGCCCCTATGACAACCCGGCTCACCCTTTGGGGTCAAATTACTGAAGGCTAAGCAGGCTCATGCCCGAAGTGCCGTGGCGGGGCACGTCCGGTCCTCCATCCTAAGAGGCTGGCGGTTGGGCCGCTGGTGCTTGCGGCTCCCCGGCGTCACAACACCGGGTCAACACGCATAATGCCCTCGGTGCTGCTAGACTAGGTGCCACTCCCAGGCTGGCCGAACTAACCCTTTTTCTCCCCGTCAATGCCGTGGCCGCGGCAGAAGCACATAACGGTCTCACCACGCAGCGCCTCTTCGGCAATTAGCGTCTCTTCGAAACCCTACTCGCATGAACCAGCGGGTCAATGGGCGGGAACCAACATTCGTAATGTGCGGGCTGTGGCGGGAGAGTGTTTACTGGAGGGAGTAAAGCATCCATGGCGGAAAAATTGCACCGATCCTGGGTCAAATTCCTGCGTCTGCTGCTGGCCTTTGCAGCTGCGGTCTGGACCATGCGTTCGTCGCTGGGGTGGATCCAGGGAGGCACAGGAGTCAAGCAGTTGGGCGGATGGCTAGTGCTGCTGGTGGCCAGTTTCGCGCTGGGCATGGCGGTGAGCGAAGAAGTGCGCCGCGACGCCTTGAAGCAACACTGAACCTGAATTTCCTTCCTGAAGAATCTCGAACAACTTGCTGATCTGAGGTGGTTGCATCCGCGCTAACCATCTTTTGCACTCCCAGTGTGACGGCGGTCACAGATTCAGGGGGTCGGGTATGTCATACACTCCCTCAACCGGGCCTGGTTCGGGGTCGAACTTGCCGCAAAACTTGGGGCAGAGCGGCTTGGCAAGAGGGTGATGCTGGGTAAGGCGACTCGGAGCAGAGCTGTGAAAAACCTGTTCTCTCCGCGGCCGATAACAAGATTAACAACTGTTTGTATCGAAAGCTGAGTAGAGCGGGCGTGCTGCTGTTGTTGCTGGGCAGCGCGCTGACCTTGCCAAATCGGCCAACGGTCCGGGGCCCATTTGCTAGTTGAACTCCATCTCCCGCGGAGGACGCATGTATCTCCGAACCGGCAAGCTGCTTTTCCTGTTATTGCCCTTCCTGGTGCTATCTGCAGTTCAGGTGCAGGCGCGAGATGTGGGGCAAAGCGCGACACAAACCAGTGCAGCGAGCCAAACCAAAGAGTCTGGGCAGTACGTAGGTGCTGAAACCTGCAAAGGATGTCATGAGGACATCTTCAAAGCGACCGAACAAACGCCTCACTACAAGATGGGATTTCGGCCCGGCGCCCCGGGCAAGGGGGTGAATTGCGAAGGCTGCCATGGTCCGGGGGCGGCGCACGTTGAAGGCGGCGGCGACAAAAGCAAGATCATCGTCTTTGAAAACCTGAGCATGGAGGAGGCAAACAAGCGCTGCCTCAGCTGTCATTCCTATGGCAACGAGCACGCCAACTTCTCCCGCTCCGCCCATGCCAGCAATGACATTGGCTGCATCAGTTGCCATTCGCCGCACCATCCCAAGACGGAACGAGCGTTGCTGGTGGAGAAGCAGCCGCAGCTGTGCTACCAGTGCCACACGGAGGTGAAAGCGGAATTCAGCCGCCCCTACCGGCACCGTGTAAACCAGGGATTGGTGCAGTGCACCGATTGTCACAACGAACACGGAGGGTACCTGCCCAAACAGCTGCGCGCCAGCGCGGCCGAGGACCAGGTTTGTTTCAAGTGTCATACCGAGAAGAAGGGGCCGTTTGTTTACCAGCATCTGCCGGTGGCGACGGAAGGCTGCACCAGCTGTCACACCCCGCATGGCTCCACTAACCCGCGCCTGCTAAGAGTGAGCCAGGTCAATCTGCTGTGCTTACAGTGCCACACCCTGGCGCTGAGCAATGTGCCCTCGCAACCACCCATCGGCCCGGCGCACAACCAATCCCAGAAATACCAGGCCTGCACCATGTGCCACGCGTTTATTCATGGCTCCAATTTCAGCGAGGTCTTCTTCAAGCCTTAGAGGAAGCGAGGAGCTCCCATGACGGGAAGCCGTACACGTACCGAGAAACCTGCTGGTGAATCAGGACGGCAAGCGCGTGTCCCGGAGCTTGCGAAGAGATTTGTGGGGAAAGCCGCCTGGTTCTTATTGACCATCCTGATTGTCCCTACCCTGGCGCTGGCACAGGCTGCTGGCGGCGGAACGCAGGCGGGAAGCACGGCAGCGGCGGCTGAAGGAAAGGAGATCAGCGACTACCACGTGGAGCAGAGCATTGAGTTCGGCTATCGCTTCAGCGACGTCAACGGCAGCGGAGCAATGTATGACACCTTCATCAATCAACATGCCGGCCCTCGCTTTCTCGATCAAACGTTCTCCGCCCACTCGCTGAACAACGCCGGCGTGCTGTTCGATGATCTCAACGTGAGCAGCTTCGGCTGGGGCGGTGATCCAGAAAACGTGGGACGCGTGGGACTCTCGAAGAACAAATGGTATGACTTCAGCTTCCTGTTCCGGCGGGATCAGAATTTCTTTAACTATGACCTGCTGGCCAACCCATTGAATCCGCCGACGTCGGTCCCCAACCTTCCCGTCGGATTCTCTCCGCATGAGATGCAGATCCGCCGCCGCATGTACGATACCGGCCTGACTCTAATGCCGCAGTCAAAGGTGACGGTTCGGCTGGGCTACACGCGCAACCGGTCGGAAGGGCCATCATTCTCCAGCTTCCACGAGGGCACAGATCCCCTGCTGGACCAGGCCTGGAATGTTACCCAGAACGACTACCACTTCGGCGTGGATTTCAAGATGTTGTCAAAAACCAACATCAGCTATGACCAGTTCCTGCAGTATGACAGAAACGACACCGACTATGCTTTGAGCCCCTACAACGTGTTCTTGCTGCCCGATGGCACGCCCGTTTCCTTGGGTTTACCCATCAACTCGCAGCCGGCTCTCGGACCCTCGGATCCCCGCCAGCCATGTAGCCCGGTGTTCGTTAAAAACGCGGTCAAACCTGTTTGTAACGGATACTTTGCATATACGCGCAGCCAGCGAGTGCGCACCAGCACCCCGACCGAAGCTCTGAGCCTGCAATCAAACTATTTCAAGCGGGTGAATCTGATCGCCCGCGGCACCTACAGTTCGGCCGACATGAACTCGCCCTATTCGGAATTTTTTGATGGCCTGGTGACGCGCACCAATGAACGACAATTCACCTTCTCCGGGCCTGCGAACGCGAGGCGGATAGCTGCCACTGCCGATCTGGGCGTCACGGTTGAACTTACGAAAACGTTCAATTTGAGCGACAACCTCCGTTACGACAATTGGCATATTCCGGGCACCTGGAACTCGCTGGCCACAGCGACAGTTGGACTGGGCAAAACGGCGACCTTGCTCAGCCCTCTCGGCCCGACAGATACGACTACCGCACTTATCGGCAACTTCCTTGGGCAGAAGTCCTTCATTAATCTCATACAAGCGGAGTACCAGGCCTCCAAGCACTTCGGCGTACACGTCGGTTTCCGTTTCCGGCACCGTCATGTCTTCAAGGCAGAGCCCGAGACCGTGCCTGACCCGGAGTTTGGCCTGCCGGAATTCGAAGGCGACAACATTGACGTAAACGAGTTTGGGCCGGTGCTTGGCGTGTGGTTTCGGCCCATGACTTCGCTGCGCATTAATTTCGAAACAGAACTAAGCACAGCTGACAATTTTCTCACTCGCATCAGCCCGCGGCAGCGGCAGAACTATCGCGCGCGCGCAAGTTACCGGCCGGTTCGCTGGGCGAACCTGGCCGGAAGCATGAACATCTGGGAAAGCCGCAATGGCGAGTCAGATACGCAGTTCAAGCAGCACTATCGGAACGTGGGTTTCGTCGCCACTCTGCTGCCCAGAGAGCGGGTTGGATTCGATGTGAGCTACAACTACACCAACGCCTTGCAGCAGGCGCTCATCTGCTTTAACGACACCTTTGTACCTGTGGGCACCATCGTAAATGGCTGTCCTACCTTTGACTCCTCAGACAATAACAATCCCAACCAGATTCTTTCCACGTACGTGAACCACACGCATTATTTCCTAGCTGACCTGATGGTCAAGCCGGTAAAGCGGGTCACGGCCAAGATAGGCTACGGCCTGACCAGCACAAACGGTACTACTACCCTCCTAAACCCACTGCAGCCCCTCGGCCCGCTGGATTTCACCTATCACCAACCCTTGGCGGAACTCAGCTACGACTTGGCCAAGTACTGGAGTGTGAACGCTTACTGGAATTATGACCAATACAACGAAGGTTCCTTCATTGGCCCGACCAGTCCGCGTTACTTCCATGACAATCGGACTATGCTGTCGCTGAAATATGCGTTCTAAGGCGACGGCGGGCTCTCTTCTTTACATTTGACTCCATCGTTTTCTTTACGATGTGTTGGAAGAAATTCTTTACGATGTTTTGGAAAAACTGCGCGCTGCGCGCGCAACAACTGCTTTCCGCCGGGGTTTGTAATCTGTTTAACCTTTTTGACCAAGATGGCTGCTCCTGACGGTGGCAGTCAAGCCCAAGTCGTTGCCGTTCATTCACTTGTGGGAAGTTTATACATCTCTCAAAAACATCCCGGCATCTACTTTCAACAATGCTGGTTGCTTTGATCAGGCACTATTGCGGGTGACGTAAGAAAAATTAGCGGAGGTTTACTTGAGAAAGCTAAGCACGGTTGCGATTTTATGGGTCATTTTCCTGATAGCCGGATCTGCATATGGGCAGCAGTTTGATGTTGCATTCGGTTTGGGCGGGGTGCACGCACCCTCTACCACGTTCACAACCGTCAACGGCCTTTCTGTACGCACCGTCTCATTGTCTCAGGGAGGTGGGGTGTACCCAACCTTCAGCGGCGATTTCCTGTTCCATAAGAACTTCGGAGTAGGAGCTGAGATCTCCTGGCGCGCCACTCAGGCCGACTACGCGGGCATCGCGTCAGCTCCCTATCGTCCGGTGTTTTATGACGTGGACGCTGTTTACGCTCCGAGGTTCGGCAGGGTAAGTCCCGAATTGCTGGGGGGAATCGGGGCGGAAAGTTTGCGCTTCTACCAGAACTTCACCAACTGCAACACTTTCGGCTGCACCAATTACATTAGCAGTAACCACTTTATGGGAGTAGTGGGAGGCGGGCTTCGACTCTATGTATGGGGACACATGTTTGTGCGTCCGGAGGTTCGTGCCTACCTCATCCACAACAACGTGGAATTCAACAGCAGTCATGCTATTCGCTACGGGGCTTCCATCGGCTATACCTTCGGCAGCTTCAATCCATAGCGCGCAGCGAAAGCAGGCGTCGGCCGCCTAACCCGCCAAGGATGCAAAGCCGGGCTTGATGAAAATGTCAGGTCCGGCTTTTCATATGCTTCCCGGCTCTTTTGCGTTATGCTTGCGCACTGAGCCATGAAGTCAAAAATCCTTCTGCGATGCGCCCTGCTCGTATTTTTCTTGGCCCTCGGCGTGCTTATCGCCGGCTTTCAAGGGAAGTCCTCGATCGCGGTCGCCTGGCCGGCCAGCGGCAGCGTGGTGCAATTGTCGGGCAGCGTTAATGGCTGGAAGGCCATTGGCGGACTCGCAGGTTTTGCCGCCGCAGTGGTGCTGTTCCTGTGGGGCTTGGTTAGCCTGTTCACCCGTGGCGGGCGTAAGGCCGGCGAAGAGCCGCTGCCGGAGCCGCAGACCGGCCCCGGCGCAAAGGGGCAAGCCGCGTCTCAATGATCTCGGGCGGGGAATTCGCTCAACGATAGTACGTTTCCGTCAGAATCCCTGAACCAAGCGACACGCGCTCCGCTGGGCGAGTGCCAGATTCCTATTTCATCCTGCTGCATCCCCGGATAGCGCTCGCATGAAATGCCCTTGGCCCGTAGCGCCGCCAGTTCTTGGCGGATATCAGCCACATCGAATCCCAAAATCGTGTAATTAGCCGGCTGGAATTCGCCCACCTTGGCGATGCGCACCACCGTTCCATTCGCGTTCAGCACGAGCGCAAACGGGTCCTGGCTCACGAACTTGAGCCCGAGCGTCTCCACATAGAACGACTTGGCGCGTTCCAGGTCACGGCTGGGAACGAAGGCGATAATGCGGGCAGTGCTCAGCATCTGCTTGTCGGGATCCTACTCTTGCGACCCTGTACTCGCAGCTTGCGTGGCCGGCGCAGCGGCCAAGTGTTTTTCCAGAAACTGAACCAGGCGCTGGCGCGCGTCAAAGCCGTGCCACGGCTCCATGCTGGGCAGTCCCAACATGCCGATAGCCAGAGGCCCATGGTTGTCACGAGGATATTGCACCATCTCTACCGGCACGCCCATCTGGCGCAGGGCTCGGTACATCTCCTGCGACTGGCCCAGCGGGTCGGTAGTGTCGCCTTCGCCCTGCAGCAGCAGAAAAGGCGTGCGGCCGTGGGCGGCGCCGGAGAGCGGGCTTTGGCGCCAGGCGTCCGCCATATGCTCCCAGGGTTTGCCGAAATACCAGCGGTCGTACCAGGAGTCGCCTTCGGTGCCGTACTCGCTGAACTGGTCAATTACCGGAGCGCCGCTCACGATGGCTTTGAAGCGGTCGGTCTTGCCTTCGACAAAGCCGGCCATCTCGCCGCCGTAACTGTAGCCGATGAGCGCCATACGGGCGGGATCAACAGGGAACTGCTTGAGCACGGCATCCACCCCGGCCATGATGTCGCGGTAATCGCCGCCGCCCAGGTCATTTTTGTTGGCGGCAGCGAAGGCGGGACCGCGTCCCGAACTGCCACGCGGATTGGCCCGCAGGACAGCCCAGCCGTGCCCGATCAGAAAGTTGGCGAATTGACTGTAGCTGTCGGCCCAGGCGCCCAGAGGTCCGCCATGAACGTCCACGACCAGCGGCACATGGCCCTGCGCCGTCTGCGGCGGCAGGGAAAGCAGCCCCTCTATGGTGCGGCCGTCGCTGGTCCAATGCACGACTTGGGTGGCAACCGCGCGCATGTCAGCCGGGGCCACCGCGGGAGTGGGCAGCGCCCGTCCCGCCGTGCCCAGCTTGTCGGTGTAGTAAAGCGTCTCCGGCTGGGTGCTGCTGCTGGCCAGGTAAACCCAGCCGGTGCGGCGCGCATTGGTATTCAGCCCGCTCACCACCGGCAGGTCGAAGTGCAGCATCTCCGGAGATTTCCCGGCTGCAAAGCGGCCCACCGTGGCCTGTTCGTGGGTGTGAACGGACAGCACCACGCTTCCGTCCGCTTCCATCATGGGATTTTCGTATCCCACCGTCCCCTGCAGACCGTCGCTGAGGTTACGCGTCGCGTTGGCAGCCAGGGTGAATTGGTACAGGTCGTTATAGCCCGGGGGAGCATCCTGCTTGGCTTGCGCCAGGTAGTAGAGATTCCTGGGGTCTGGAGACCAGACCAGGCCGCTGGCTGTGGGTGGAATCGCGCTTAGCTTGCTGGGATGCTGCGCATCGCTGAGAGTCACCAGCCAACTTCTGCCCGCGGGTCCGAGGTCGCTGGCGCCATTGGGCGTTTCGGCCTCCACGGCCAGGCGGTCCGACTGCTCACTCCAGGCCACTCGTCCCACGTCATCCGGCACGGGCACGGCAGTCAGCTTGGAGGTTGCCGGGTCGAGCAGGTAGAGCCGAGTGAGATGCTGATCGTGGTTGACCCACGTGGCATCCGCTTTATCGTCGTGCTGCTTTTTCTCTCCCGGCGTTTCCGGATCCTTGGCCCAAAGGGCAATTGTCTTGCCGTCGGGCGCGATCTGAAAACCGGACACGTCAATGGGCAGAGGCTCTGCCGGCTGGCTCGGCGTCGCCTTGTTTTTGTCCGCTCCCGGCGGCGGTACTGCATCCGGCGCCTTCGAGGTATCCACCGGCGGCATTATCTTCAGATCGAAGGCGGTAGCTTCGCCCCCCTGCATGGGAAGGCGAAAGAGCTGCGTGTGGTCGCCGCGGTGCGCCAGGAACAGGATGTCGCCATTGGGCAACCAGCGGCCGGAAGTTTCGCCCCGGTCTTTGTCATCCTTCTTGCCCGCCGGTGAGAAGGTGAGCTGGCGGCTGGAATTGTGGTCCAGGTCCACCAGCCACAGATGATGACGGCCACCATCGGCGGTGCTGTCGGAAATTTCCACCAGCACCCCCCGCCCATCAGGCGAGAGTTGCGGCGCGCTCATGGAGCGAAAGTGACGCATGTCTTCGTTGTTGGGGAAACGGGCCTGGCCAGTCGCCTGCAGCGCAGAGCCGCCAACCAGTACGATTACGGTAAGCAGAAGTCTAAGTTTACGCATGTTGTGAGCAGGAAGTGTGGTGCGCGGCGGCTGTGCCTGTCAAGTTTGGGACCTCAGCAACCAGAGGGTACTTGCCGCGCTGGCTTAGGGAAACGTAACAAGTTACGCCTCTGCCAGTGAGTTGTCCTGGCAGGTACAAGAACGTGCCGCGGTAGAGACGTTGCAAGCTTGCAACGTCTCCTCGCCAGTTGGTTGAGTAGAAGTTAGGCGGGACGACGCACGCGGCGGGCTGCGGCTGCGCTGCGACCGTTGCGCTTGAGGCGGCCTACCTGGCCAGCGGCTTTTTGGGGCACACTATCTCCGTTGCCCGGAACCAGGTTGCGGAGCGTCTGTAGCAGTTTCTCTGCCGGGTCCCCCTTCACGACGAATGCGTCCACGGAACGGCGAACGTCCTCAGGAACGTCGGCAGGGTAACCAGTGAACATCAGCACGGGCAGCTCCGGCCTGTCGCTCTTGATTCTGAGCGCCAGTTCGGCGCCATCCATCTTAGGCATTTCGTAATCCAGAATGACGGCGTCCACAGGATTGCGCTGCAGCAGTTGCAGCCCGCGCGCGCCGCTGGGAGCCGTGAGTACGGAATAACCGGACACTCGCAAAAACTCGCCCATGATAGCCAGCACCTCAGGATGGTCGTCCACACACAACAGGCACCTTGCGCCTTCGGACGAGTCGAACCTCGAATTGGGGGTGCGGTGAGTCATGGAAGTTCTCCGGCTAATGAGAGGCGGTGAGCGGCGCCTGGGTTGCTAATAGGGTCCAGGCAGAGTAGCAGGCATACTGGGAAAGGGAGGCGCTCCCGTGCGCTGGCAATCTTCCGCTACCATCCTCGAGCACCCGCTGTGTTCAATCGCCGTTGGTCCTGATTCCAGCAAGAATGAAATGCGCGGCCATGCCCGGGGAATCATCGCGATCGGCGACGTGGCCACCGGCGTAATCGCCGTTGGCGGCGCTGCCTGCGGGGTCGTGGCCTTGGGTGGCCTTGCCTTGGGCGTGATCGCGCTCGGGGGTGGCGCAGTCGGCTTACTGGCGCTCGGCGGATTCGCGGTCGGCGGCATCGCCGTGGGGGGCTTGGCCATCGGCTATGCCGCGATTGGCGGCCTGGCCATTGGTTATTACGCCCTGGGTGGTGGCGCAGTTGGCAAGTTCGTTGTCGGCCCCCTGCGCCATGATCCACAGGCAGTCGCCTTTTTCTCCCGGCTCAGGGCAGCTCTTCCTTTCCTGCCTTGGCCGCCCATACCGCGGTAAATGCCCGGAGTGCATCCTGCTGCTCAGCGCAGCGGGCATCTCCCGCCTCATATAGCGACTTAACACGAGAGGTATGTTGTGTGAGGGTGGGCTGATGTCAGCCAGCTTCTCAGCCTCCTGCTACACTTAAAAGTTTGCTTTACACCGCACATCTGAGCTGGAGCTCCATGAAAGCTGCCTTGAAAGTTGCCCGCCCTGCAGTTCTCGCTTTGTTCCTGATTTCATCCCTGATCGGATTTGCGCAACAGAAGCCGCAGGCCACCGCGCATGGCATCAACGTCGCGAACCTTGACCGCACCGTCAAACCCGGGGACGATTTCTATGGCTACGCGAATGGCGGCTGGCTGAAGCGCACCGAGATTCCGGCCGATCGCCCGGCGGTGGGCGTCTTCAGCGAACTTGCCGACGTAGCCAACAAACAAACCGTGGGGCTGATTGAGGAAGCCGCCAAGTCCAATCCTCCGGCTGGCTCGAATGCCCGTAAGATCGCGGACCTTTACAACTCTTACATGGACGAGGCGGCCATCGAGAAGAAGGGCCTGGAGCCGCTGCGCCCGCACCTCGACGCCATCGCCGCCATTAAAGACAAGCGCGAACTGGCCCGCGCCCTGGGCGAGAGCCTGCGCGCCGATGTGGATCCGCTGAACAACACCAACTTTCACACTGCCAACCTGTTCGGAATCTGGACTGCCCCCGGCTTCGAAGACCCAGACCGCTACACGCCCTATCTGCTGCAGGGTGGATTGGTGCTGCCCGACCGCCAGTATTACCTCGACGATAGCCAGCACATGCGCGAGTTGCGGGCCAAATACCAGGAACATGTAGGGAGGATGCTGCAACTCGCGGGTTTCAGCGATGCCCCGGCCCGTGCTGCAAAAATTGTGGAACTGGAACATGCTATTGCGGAGAAGCACCTCAGCCTGGCTGAAGACCAGGACATCCAGAAGGCCAACAATCGCTGGACTCCAGCAGACTTCAGCGCCAAGGCTCCCGGCCTGGACTGGACAGAATTCTTTGCCGGCGCTGGATTAAGCGAGCAGAAGAAGTTCATCGTCTGGCAGCCGTCGGCCTTTACCGGCGAATCCGCCCTGGTCACCTCTGTTCCGCTTGACACATGGAAGGACTGGCTGGCCTATCACTTAATCGAGCAATACTCCCCCGTGCTCCCCAAGGCGCTGGCCGACGAACACTTTGCCCTGTTCGGAACGGCGCTTACCGGCACCACCCAGCAGCGGCCGCGCTGGCAGCGCGGGGTGATGGTGGTCAACTTTCTCCTGGGCGATGCGGTAGGGCAAATCTACGCCAAGCGTTACTTCTCGCCCCAGGCCAAGGCGGAGGCGCAGGCCATGGTGGCCAATCTGATTGCCGCCTTTCGCAAGCGCATTGACGCCCTTAACTGGATGGATCCCGCGACCAAAGCTGAAGCCAAGGCCAAGCTGGGCACGCTCTACGTGGGCGTGGGTTATCCAGAAACCTGGCGGGATTATTCCAAGTACGAAGTCAAGCCGGACGATGCCTTCGGCAATGTGTGGCGCGCCAGCCTGTTCAAATATCAACACGACACAGACCGCTTGGGTGGGGCGGTGGACCGCCACGAATGGTCCATGACGCCGCAGACGGTAAACGCCGTCAATCTGCCTCTGCAGAACGCGCTGAATTTTCCCGGTGCGATTCTGCAGCCGCCGTTTTTTGATGCCAAAGCTCCGGCGGCGGCCAACTACGGGGCCATTGGCGCCGTCATTGGGCACGAGATCAGCCACACCTTCGACACCGAGGGCAGCACCTTCGACTCGCAGGGTCGTCTGCGCAACTGGTGGACGCCCGCCGACCTCGCCCACTTCAAGAGTGTGACTGAGCAGTTGGCAAAGCAGTACGACACTTACTACCCCTTCCCCGATCTGCACCTGAATGGGCAGCAGACGCTGGCGGAGAACATCGCTGACGTGGCCGGAATCTCCGCCGCGTACGATGGCTACCATGCTTCGCTGAAAGGCCAGACCGCGCCCCTGCAAGAGGGCTTCTCCGGCGACCAGCAGTTCTTCATCGCCTATGGGCAGGACTGGGCGTCCAAGGTGCGCCCGGCGGCGCTGCGCCAGCAGGTGCTGACTGATTCTCACTCTCCCGGCGAATATCGCGCCGCCAGCGTGCGCAATATAGATGCCTGGTATCCCGCATTCAAAGTCAAGCCGGGCGAGAAACTCTACCTGGCTCCGGATGCTCGGGTGCGGATCTGGTAAGAGTGAGGCGCATATTGTCGCCACTTTGCAGGGAAGTCCTCTAATCACCACGCGCATATAGAGATAATGCGATGTCAGCGACGTACCGCGATCCGGCAGAACGAGGCTACTTGCGCCTGTTCTATCGCGACTGGCATCCCACACGCCTGGGAAAATTTGTGACCCGAGCTTTGGCCTGGCTCTCGGGCCTGGGCCTGACGCCGCGAATCCTCCTGACCTTGCGAGTGAAGGGGCGACGCAGCGGCCGGCTCCGCGATACCGTTCTCGTCGTCACGCGCCACGAAGGGCAAAGCTACCTGGTGTCAATGCTAGGCGAGGGCTCGGAGTGGGTACGCAATGTTCGCGCCGCAGGCGGCGAAGCCTTTGTTAAGCGCGGCTGGTCACATCCTGTGCGGCTCGTCGAAATCCCTGCTGCGCAACGGGGTGCAATCCTGAAGGCCTATTGCCAAGTGGCCACCAGCGGCCGCCAACATTTCCCCTTAACACACAGTGCGCCGCTCTCGGAGTTTGAGGCCGTTGCAGGGCGCTATCCCGTGTTCCGCATTGACCCGCAAACTTCTTGAAATTTCTCGCCGGCAGGAACGTATTACGCAATGAGGCTCGTAGAGAGCGGCAGCCAGCGGAGCAGGATGGAGACACTGGACCTGGAGACGGTCTTGGGGCTGGCCCGCGGGGGCGATGAGCAGGCCCTGGGAGAGCTGCACCGCCGTTTTGCCCGGCGGGTGCAGGGCCTTTGCCGGCACCTGCTGCGCTCGGCGGAGAGCGCGGAGGACGCCAGCAGCGAGGTTTTTATGCGGATGACGCGCATGTTTGCCAGCTACAACGGTTCGGTGCCGTTTGAACGCTGGCTGTTCAGCATCGCCAGCCATCATTGCATCGACCTCCTGCGGAAGCAGCAACGAGAACGGCGCTGGCTGGAAGATGAGGATGTGGAAACGCTCTCCATCGGCATTGCTGCCGACTCGCCCCTGAACGAGTTAATCCGGGAGGAGCGCCGCGAAGCCGTGCGCGAAGCCATTGCCAAGTTACCGGAGAAATTCCGCGTACCGCTGGCACTCCGTTATTACGGCGAGTTCAGCTACGACGAAGTTGCGCAGCAATTGCATCTGACTCGCGCCAATGTCGCGACGCTGGTGTTCCGCGCCAAGCAGGAGCTGCGCCAAGCCCTGATGGCCCACGGGGGAATGTAAGACCATGGCCTGCTTTTCTGAACTTACTTACGCGATATTCGTGGATGACGAGCTGCCATCCGAGGAGGCGTCCCGCGTGCGGGCACACCTCAGCACATGCAATCGCTGCCGCGGCCTGGTTGCGGCGCTACGGGCGGAGAACCAAGCCCTCAGCGAAGTGTTGGCAAATCCAGTCACGGCGGCGGCCAAACCGCGCTTCCTCCGCGAATTCCTCATCCTCGTGGCGGTAATCGGGGTGGTGGGGGCGGGCCTCAGCTGGCTGAGCGGTCAAACTGCGCCGGTCAGCCTGAACTGGTTGAATCCCTTCGATGCGGAAGGCCGTATCAACGCCTTGTTTACCTTCTTCTTCTTCCTGCAGCGCGGAGGTGCTGACATGCTGGAACGATGGGCTGCTCTGGTTGGCGGCATTTGTGTGGTGTTTGCGATTGGCGGGACGACGGTTCTCTTAGCGCGGAGCAGGCGCATGTTTCGTGCCGGCTTCAACGTGACTCTGGTCCTTCTTGCCTGTGTCTTTCCGGGGCATGCGCTGGAGCACCGCACGGGCACCAATGTCACCATCGGCCAGACAGAGACCATTAACGACACCCTGGTGGTCCATGGGGAAACGGTGGAGATGGATGGCGCTGTGAATGGCGACTTGATCGCCCAAGGCCGGTTAGTGGCAGTGCGGGGAACAGTTAAGGGCAACGTATTCGTCTTTGCCCAACATGTCGAGATTGACGGAACCGTTGGGGGCAGCGTTGTGTCCTGGGGGCAGACAGTTACCGTGAGTGGAAACCTGATGCATAACCTCTACTCCTGGAGCCAGTTCCTGCGACTTGAGCCTTCCGCCGAGATCGGCATGGACATGATTTCCGGGGGTGCGGACCTGACCCTGGAAGGCAAAGTGGACCGGAATGTTACTCTGTTCGCCCACACAACCGCTGTGCGTGGGTTGGTTGGCCGTGACCTGGTGTTCCGGGGTGGCAAACTCAATCTCAGCCCTCCGGCACGCGTGGGCGGCGATTTAGCCACTTACGTCCGCAACTCGAAAAATGTGGATGTCGCTCCCGGAGTGGTGATTGGCGGCAAAACGGAAACTCACATCGAGCACGCTGTCAGCCGGTTTTCGCGGCGCCACTTCTACGTCTGGCAGGCGATCTGGCTGGCGGCGGCATTCCTGGTGGGGTTGGCGGCAATATGGCTGGCGCCTGGGTTCTTTCGCAGCGTCTCGCAGGGCGTGGCCCAAGGCTGGCGCAGCCCGCTGCTGGGCTTTGCCGTACTGGTTGTCACCCCGATTGCGGTAGTGCTGGGCGCCATCACCCTGGTGGGCCTGCCATTGGCACTTTTGACGCTGCTTTTCTATGGTATCGGGTTGTACCTGGCGAAAATCTTTGTCGGAGCATCTCTGGGACAGTTTGTCCTGCGCAAGAATTCCCCCAGCACGGGACAACTGATCGGGGCGCTTATCGTCGGACTCATCATCCTCACCATTGCGTTTCAGATTCCATACGCCGTCGGTAAAGTGATCCACGTTGTAACCTTTTGCTTCGGCTTGGGGGCATTTGCCTGGCACATTTATCGCGTCTGGCGGCCGTCGCCCAGAACCTAGGAATCACGGGTTGTTCCGGAGCCCGATCGCGAATCGGGGAGCTGAACGCGCCAATTGCCTGGCAACTGCAAGTGTATGGGCCGAATAACTTCAGCGGGCTAAGGCTTCTTGATGCAACGATGCGAGGTGGGCTATTGCCGATTTCTGTATATCAGAATCAGGATGGCAGCGATCAAAAAACCGACGTATATCATAACCGGACCTTATCCAGAACCCACCCCGTTAGCAAGCCAGAACCAAAAAGCGCATAAACGAGGGTCACCAACCCTATTCTCGGGACTGCAAAGCATTCACGTACAAGGTTGAAGCGGGCGCCCTCCGACATCTGAACACAATCTAATTTGCTGAGATTCAGATCGGGAATTTGTCAGTTCTGAATCGGGAAGGAAAGGTACTCGATCAGGGCCGTCTGCAGCCCTAAGTCCTTGTAGTTTCTTCACGGTTGCCCTTGGTCCGGAACGTGCTTCCAAACCGCTGGCTTTTTCTTAGGCGGTGATCTCAATCATGTCAAAGATGCGTTGTTCTGCAGTTCTACTGCTTGTGTTATGTCCTGCCCTCTTGTGGGCGCTCCCCTCCACGGTAGTGTTCAACGGCGTCAGTTCTATATTGGACACTGGAAGCACGGCTCTCAATCACCCCAAAGGTGTCATCGTTGACAATGCGGGCAATGTCTACATCGCCGATACGATTCACCATCAGATCGTCAAAGTGACTCCAGGCGGCGATGCGTCTGCCTTGACCATCACGGGATTGAGCACGGGTCTGAGCGCGCCGGAGCGCTTGGCGCTCGACGGTTCCGGCAATCTCTACATTGCCGATACCGGGAACAACCGCATCGTTATGGTGACCTCGGCGGGCGCCGGCTCGGTGGTTGATCTGGGCGGCGTGACCCTCAGCTACCCCAAAGGCGTGGCCGTTGACGCCGCGGGCAATCTCTATATTGCGGACACGGGCAACAACCGGATCGTGAAACTGCCTGCGGGAGGGTCGGCGGCGGCGCTCGGCATTACCGGCTTAGGGACCGCGCTGAGTGGTCCTCAGGGCTTAGGCGTGGACACCGCCGGAAACCTCTACATAGCTGACGGGGGCAACAATCGCATCGTGAAGGTGACCACCGGGGGCGCAGGCTCGGCGCTGAGCATCTCGGGGCTGGGAACTGCTCTCAGCAGTCCCTTCGGGGTTGCGGTGGACAGTTTCGCCAACATTTTCATCGCGGATTCGGACAACAGCCGGGTTGTGCAGGTGACCTCGAGCGGAGCCGGGTCGGTGCTCAGCACCGGCAGCCTGACGCTAAGCTCCCCCCTGGCCGTCGCCGTGGATGTTTCCGGAGCCGTCTATGTAGCCGATACCGTCAACAGCCGGGTTGCCATACTGATGCCGTCGGCGGTGGGATTTCGCCAACTCGAAGTCGGGGCCTCGTCTGGCAGGTCATTGACTTTGCCGTTCACAGTTGGTGTGGGTACAACTCTTGGCAGCGTGCAGGCGCTGACGCTGGGCGCGCAGAGCCTCGACTTTACGCTGGGCACGGGCACTACCTGCACCGACGGCACCACCAACACAACCTGCGACGTTGAAGTGCAATTCCTGCCTCTGGCGCCGGGGTTGCGGCGGGGCGCGGTGGCCCTATTCGATCAGAGTTCCACACTTCTGGCTGTGGTCCCGATCTATGGCACAGGCGGCGCCCCCCTGGCCGCCCTGTCGCCGGGAACCGCCAGCATCGTCAGCACGGGAGGGATTCCCCTTGCTTCTCCTTACCAGACCGCGATTGACGGCGCGGGAAACATGTACGTGAGCAGTTACACCACCAACAAAGTGGTGAAGATTGCAGCCGGTGGCGGCAGCGCCTCGCTGGTGAGCACGGGTGGGCTCACTCTCAATCAGCCTACCGGCGTGGTTCTCGATGGCGCCGGCAATCTCTACATCGCCGATTACGGCAACAACCGGATTGTGCTGGTGAGATCAACCGGGGCAGCATCGGTACTCACCATCACGGGCTTGGCCCAGGCCATAAGTTACCCGTCAGCTCTAGCCCTTGATGGGGCCGGAAATCTCTACATTGCCGACTATGGCAACGGCCGCATTGTCAAAGTGACCCCAGCGGGCGCAGGGAATGTTCTAGCCACAGGCAGCTATACCTTCAGCTCAACCACAGTCACGGGAGTCGCCGTGGACCCCAGCGGAAACGTCTACATTGCCGACCGCGGCAGCCGGGTGGTGAAAGCAGCGCCCTCGGGCGCGGCTTCCCTGGTCAGCCTCACTGGAGTCCCCCTGGGCAGCAACACGCAGGGTGTAGCCGCGGACGGCAGCGGCAACCTGTACATCGTTGATTCCACCAACCGCCGTGTCATCCAATTGACGGTCGCAGGCGTTGCCTCGGTTATCCAAACGCCTGGTCAGACCATTGGAACCTTCGTGTTCGGCGTTACGGTTGATAGCAGCGGAAACATCTTCGTTGCCGATTGGTCCAACAATCGCTTGGTGAAGGTGAACGTCTCCGGTGCGGCCCTGAGCTTCGCCAATACCAGTGTTTGGGCAACCAGTAGCGACAGCCCCAAGACCGCGACGGTAACCAACCTGGGCAACCATGCGCTCGCCTTCAGCGCCGATCCCAGCTACACGGCGGACTTTTCCGAGAATTCCTCGGACACTAACCTGTGCGCCTCCAGCACCTCCCTCGACCCGGGCGAGGTCTGCGACGTGTCCGTGCTGTTCACGCCGCAGTCGGCCGGAAGCCTTAGCGCCAGCGTGGTGGTCACCAACAACCATCTCAACGAAAGCGAGGCTACGCGGAACGTGGCCGTAAGCGGAACCGGCACCAAACCGTCGCCGTCAGTGGCGTTGGCATCGTCGGCCAACCCTGCGCTGGTATCGAACAGCGTTATCCTCACCGCGACCGTCTCTTCCTCCGCGGGCACGCCTACCGGGTCGGTCAGCTTCTACGATGAGGCAACCCTTCTGGGCTCAGCCACACTGGCAGCGGGCACCGCTACCTACTCCATGTCAAGCCTGGCCTGCGATACGCACTCCATCACGGCCGTGTACGGGGGCGATTCCAACTTCTTGTCCGTGACCAGTTCGGCTATGTCGCAGGTGGTGTCCGATTTGACCGTTGGTCTTGCCACCGGAGGCTCCCGCACGGCCACCGTATCGGCAGGCGGGACGGCAACCTACAGCCTGACCATTGCTCCCTCCGCCGGATCGGTGCTTCCCGCCGCGGTGGCCCTTTCGGCAAGCGGAGGGCCGGCGGGCTCCACCATCACCATCACTCCTCGAACTATCGCGGAAGGGGCTGAGGCGACCAATGTGACCGTGGCGGTTCAGGTGCCCGCTGCCACTGCGGCCGTTCGCAGGTCCAATACCTGGGCGTTCGGCGTCGTGTTTCCCTTGCTGGGGGTGCTCGTAGTGCCCTTGGGAATTCGATGCCGGCGGCTGCCGCGCAAGCGCGTGCTTCTCGTCGCCCTGCTGTTGCTGCTGCTGGCGTCAACAGGCGCCTGGTTGGGATGCGGGGACTCGTCTCACCCTGCTCCGACGCAGCCGACGAACCACACCATAACCGTGACCGCTGCTTCCGGCAGCGTATCGCACTCAACCACCCTCACCCTCACGGTGCAGGGAGAGTGAGCACGACGTGGCAGCGTGCGTGATCGCTGCCACGTCGCAACAACCGGGCCGGACGCAGACCTGCAACCGGTTGGCTGAACAAAGACGGCTCCCGCTAAACAGCTTGCGGAAGGGTGGAGACCCTCACGGACTCTCCCCCCTCAGAGAGAGTTACTGCTGGCCATCACCGCACCCGGGTGATCGCGGGTGCCTGCCAGCCACTGCCGTCGAGGATGCCCTCAATGGGCGGAGGGCCTCGGCGCGAGGAGCCGCCAGACCACTTCGAATCCTGCTCCGTTCGGCGTAGCCAACCAGTTCTCAGCTTGACCTGGATTCGAGGGTTGGTTCGCCTGGAGGTAGATATCCACCGAGCCATCCGCGTTGCAGGCGAGTGAAGATGCGTTACTGAACTGGTAGCGATTGATGGGATTCGGCACCAACGCGACGTGCAGGTCATAGACAGTGAGCGACCAGCCTTCGTTCACCGGGGGCGCCACAGGCATGTGTAGGACGTACGCGCTCGATCCGCTCAGCGGCTGCATGGTGTAGTCGGTCAGGGTCATCGCGTAGATAGTCTGGTCGGAGGATTCCTGTTTTAAAACCGTTCCCGAATATCACTCCTTAAGGCGTCAGGGGCAGCAGGAAACTCGGTTGAGATAGATGGCTAGCGTTGCGGAGCTTGAACACGCCGCGGGAACCGGATATTTCGCACCTACGGTGTTTTCGCCTGGTCATACACTTCGCGGATGGCGTTGATCACCGTGTCCGGTTCGTCGAACTGAATGTATTCCGAGCTATGGCGGGCAAAGATTTGTTTGGAGTTGGAAGACAGCGCCAGCCAGCGCGCCTGGGCCAGTGTAGTCTCGTGCTCATATTTGAGGTGCTTCGGGGTGTCCGGGGGCTTCTGGTCCAAGTGGCCGACACCGTGGTTCCCCGAGGTGAGCACCCGAATGGGCCGGGAGCCGAAAGAGCGGTGGTGTTGTTGCAGATAGGTTTCGTCTGCCGCTGTTTGTTCCATCTCTGAGGAATAAGCGTCATACATGGCAACTTTGGTTTGCGCGATTTCCAATAGCTTGGCGTTCAATTCTGGGGACCACTCAGCTTCTGGCAAGCCCCGGAAGAAAAACTGCTGGGCGCAGGTCTGTGGCTGCTGCCCAGGACCAGCCGGTTGCGCGGGCAACGGCTTGTGTTCGGCAATCAGGTTTCGACAGGCGTGCAAGTCCGAGGGAATCCCAGCGTGTCCTCGATGCGCATCTTCCTGCATCGCCTTCGGTTCGAGGTCGTCGGGATCAGCGTCATCCAAGACCAGCCCCGCAACCTCATCCATGTACAGGTCGGCAAACGTTCGCACGTTGTCGCCGCCGAAGGCGCTTCCCACCAGAATGTAGGGCCCGGCGATCCCCGCACGATGCAGCGCAGTACGCAGTTCCGTCGCGATGCGCACGCTCGTGCGCGGCATGGGACCGGGATCGCTGAATCCCGTGCCGGCACGGTCATAGCTGCAGGCGCGCGTCCATTTGGCGACCTCGGGCTGCACCTTCGACCACGCCGGCGCCCAGTCTCCCCATCCTGAATCAAAAATAACTGTGGGGGACCCGCTCCCCATGCAGTAGAGGTTCAGCCGAAATCCACCCACGTCAACCAACTGGCCGGGGTGCGCGTAAACGATGTCCGTGGGAGCGCTGCCGCCGCTCGCTCCTGGCTGGCCCCAGACGGGGATTGTGGATATGAGCAGGGTCAACAAAAGGCCGGTCCATGATTGCCGCATTGTCAACTCCTGCGGGGCCACAAGCGCCCGCCACCGGCTTCATCCGCCCCTGCGCACACAACCGGATGGGGCCGCAACGTTACAAGACTCGCAAATCGCGAGAAGGTTAGCACCCGGCTTCGCTGAGGCCACCGGGTCTAATTCCGAAGAATCTGGCCGGAGAGAAAGGCTTGGAACCTCCGCCCCCTGGTCCCGAGAAAAGGGGTTTAGGGACTGACTTTTCGTGAGGGACGTCGGGAATGCTGCCTGAAATACCGCGGTAATTGCTCAGGCTGACGGTTAGCCACAATGGCGCTCTGAGCCTAACCACAGTTGCGCCAGATCTTTGAGGTTGTCTTTGTATGAACGCGTTACCGAGTAGTCTTTCCCTCCTTTTACACGCAGCCTGTACTCTCCCGTCGGTAAAGGTTGGATCTCCTCCACAGCTGAAATATTCACGACGACCGAGCGGTGGATGCGAATAAAGCCGTAGGGCTTGAGCTTCGCCGCCATGGACGAGAGGGACTCGCGCAGCAAATAGGCATTGGCTCGGTGTCGCAAGGAAACGTAATTACCTTCGGCTTGCACAGCCACGATCTCAGCTAAATCCAGGAAAAGGATTCTACCCTTTGCCTTGAACGCGATTCGTGGCGCCTGTCGTCTTGCTATAACCTCCAGCTGCCGCAAGACTCGGATGAGGTTTGCAGCATCAACTCGGGTTGCCGGAAGCAATGAAGGAACTGCAGGTTCGCAAAACCCGTTTTCTGCCGTCGCTTCGAGAGAGTAATCCCCGCTACTCTTGATAGAGGAAATCGCATCTCCCCGCAGTGCGCAAGCTGCAACGTCCGCATTAGCGTGAGCGTGTTGTGCAATGATCTTCTGATCCGGACTCTCGCGGGCGCTCATGATGGAACCCCTCGCATTGCTCTCGCGTTTTCTCCCGCTACCCGAAGCGAGACTGACGATTGCACTGCTTCTACCTGAATTGGTCCTACATCACCGGAGCAGCCGTTCCGTCTGACCACCTGCCCACCGAAACGACGAAGACATCGATCGGCTGCACGCCTTTGAATTGTGGATTCAGCGCTACTGGCGACTGGGGCAGATCGGCACCCCAAGCCTTGCCGTCCAGCGGAGGCGCGTAAAACATCAAATGGGCCAGGTTGTGATCACCGTGATCGGTGAGATATGCGCCCTTCGACATCATGTAACTCATGGCGCCGGGCTCGAGCCGCGGTAGTTCACCTTTTTCAAATGCCGCCTTGTTGCCCTCGATGATCTCGGCCTTGGTTCGCCCTGCTAACACCATCTCTGTTCTCTTAAAGGTAGTCGGCAAAACGGACCGCGCCGCCGGGGGATTGAAACAGATGGGGCCGCGAAGTTTGGGGTTCCAGAACTCCGGCGCGTCGGAAGGGGACATCCACCCTCGCTCCACAAGACACACAAAACCGTTCTTGCCTTGGACGGCAGTTTCGTAGCCATGGCGCCCGAGGACCATAATTTTTGCGTCGCGCGATATGGCATCCGGCGCCGCGCTTCGCGCCAGGGCAATCTCGGCATTTCGGTCGGCCATGAGGTACTGCTGGAATGGCGCCATACTGGGATACGGAGTTTTGGCGTCTGCTGCGTGTCCTGGCCGCGCCGCGCATA
Organism: Terriglobales bacterium; assembly: GCA_035702725.1. GTDB lineage: Bacteria > Acidobacteriota > Terriglobia > Terriglobales > Acidobacteriaceae > JAICWP01. Next base: position 22,037 of record DASSQB010000011.1, read on the forward strand.
CTACGGCAGCCAATGCGAGAGTTGCTAACGTGATTTTCCTGACCATCTTTCGGTTCATTGATTTTCTCCTTTCATGCGGATTCCAGTACATCTTCGAGACCTTCCCATTGAGACATTCCTACATAACTGGTGCGGCCGTTCCATCCGACCATTTGCCA
>DASSQB010000012.1:0-4061 GCA_035702725.1 Terriglobales bacterium
ACCGGTCAAGGCGGCCCTGCAGGCGGAGCGCCGGCGCCTGCAGCCCATCCGACGCATTGCCGACCTGGTACTCGATACCTCAAAGTTCAACGTGCATGAGTTACGGGCGCACATCATGCAGCGCTTTCAGCCCGATTCCACTGGCAAAAACATCCTGGTTTCCTGCGTCAGCTTTGGCTACAAACAGGGCGTTCCCGAGGACGCCGATCTGGTGTTTGACGTGCGCTTCCTGCCCAACCCGCATTTTGTGCCTGAATTCCGCCCCTATAGCGGGCGCCATCCCAAAGTGGCCAAGTACATCCGCTCCTTTCCCCAGACCCAGGAGTTCATCAAGCGCATTTCTGATCTGCTTATCTATCTTCTGCCCCACTACGTGCGGGAAGGAAAAAGCTACCTGACCATCGCTTTCGGCTGCACCGGCGGCCAGCACCGCTCGGTGATGATCGCCGAGGACGTGGCCAAGCGCCTGCGCAAGGCCGGCTATCGGCTGAAAGTGGTGCATCGGGATATGGCCAGGTAGCAGGCATTCAGCGTGCCGCCGGGCGGTAAAAGCCGACCTACCCCGCACCCAGAGGATCATCTCCCGGGCTGAAATGCGGCGTTGACAATGTCCATGATGACCTTTAGTATCTGCAGCTTAGCGCCACCTTTAGCCTAAGGTTCCGGGAATGGTCTCCCGGCGGAGCGATTTGTGATCAAACTCGACATCATCAACGAAGTGGTTAACAAGACGGGCATCACCAAAACCAAGGCAGAACTGGCCGTGGAGACCGTCTTCGAGAGCATGAAAAAGTCGCTGGCCAAAGGCGATCGCATTGAACTGCGGGGGTTTGGCGTGTTCAACGTGCGCCCGCGCAAGACCGGCATCGGGCGCAACCCGCGCACCGGCGCCGAGGTAAGCATTCCTCCCGGGAAGGCGGTGCGTTTTAAGCCGGGGAAGGAATTGCAGTCAATTGATTAAAACCAGCAGTCAGCAATCAGCCGTCAGCATTTAGCCCCTCCGACATCACTGCGATCGCAATACCAGCAGATGTCAGGTGGGCGGCAATGTTCGGCCTTACTGCCAGCAATGCTCTTGACGACTGAATGCTGAAAGCTGAGTGCTGACTGCTAAGTCACTCCGCAACACAGTGTGTGCCTGCCTTGATACAATCTCCTAAGCCCTGATGTCGGAACCGCTTTCCCCAACTCCTTCTACCTACGAACTTCCCGCTCCGGTTGAAGTCTTCGTAGCGCCGCGGCCTCGGCGCCGCTACTGGCTGCATGGCTTGCTGCTGCTGGCAACAGTGTTTACCACCCTGGTGGTGGGGGCGCGCATGGAGTACAACTTCCTGCAAAATCAGCCCGTTCTGGCTGCGGGCAACGAGTATCTGCCTTTCTTTCAGTTGGGGTGGGTCTTGCAGAATCCAGCGCGGCTGCTGCTGGGCATTCCTTTTGCCGGGGCGCTGCTCATCATCCTGCTGGCCCACGAGATGGGCCACTACTACTACTGCATGAAGTACGGGGTTTATGCCACCCTGCCATTCTTTATTCCTGCGCCTACGCTCATCGGCACCATGGGGGCCTTCATTCTGATTCGTTCGCCCATCCGTACGCGCTCCGACCTGTTTGATATTGGCATTGCCGGGCCGATTGCCGGCTTTGTGCTTTCCGTCGCAGCGCTTTTCTGTGCCATTTTTCTCTCCCAGCCTATGACGCCGGGCATGCCTGCGTCCGACATCCTGCTGGGATACCCCCTGATTTTCCATTTCGCCCACTGGCTGGGGCCCAATTCGCGCGTGCCGCTGGAGCGCATGCATCTGCACCCGGTAGCTATCGCTGCCTGGGTGGGCATGTTCGCAACTGCCCTCAACTTGTTGCCAGGCGGACAATTGGACGGCGGGCATATTGTGTTCTCCCTGTGGCCAAAGGCACATCGCTGGGTCTCTGCCCTAAGCCTGGTCGGCCTTATTCTCCTTGGCTACTTTGGGCAGTGGCCGGGATGGTGGGTGTGGGCGGTACTACTTTTTCTGAGTGGTTTGCGCCATCCCCGGGTGAGTCCCTGGCCCGGCTTGGATGGCAAACGCAAGCTGCTGGCGGTGTTTGCTCTGATCATGCTTGTCCTGACGATCGTCCCCGCTCCGTTCCGCCTGGCGGGGGTGGCGTGGACGGGGCACTGAGGGCAATTGACGATTGATGATTGACGATTTTGCTGGCCACTGACAACTGGCCACTGCTCACTGCTCCTACATCAGCCATACCGCATCCACATCTACAATCAGATTGCTGCGCGGAATTTTCTGCCCGGTGGCGTAGGCCAGCATGTAGCGCAGCAGCGCGTTAAGCTTTTCCCGACTGGCGGACTTCAGCAGGAAATGATAGCGGTAGTCGCGCTTCAGACGTGTTATGGGAGCGGCGGCTGGGCCTAGCACGCGAATTCCGAGGTGCGAGGTCTTCTCAAACCAACGGCCGAGCATGCCAGAAAACTTCAGCACGTCATCCAGCTTTTCCCCGCGCAGTAATACGTTGGCCACAGCATTGAATGGCGGGTAGTGCATCCAGCTGCGGTAGCGCAGTTCCTTGTCATAGAAGCCGCGAAAATCATGGGCAGCGGCGAATTGCACCGCGTAATGCTCGGGGAAGCAGGTCTGCAGCACGACTTTGCCGGGGCTCTCGCCGCGGCCAGCGCGGCCGGCAACCTGGGTCAGCAGCTGGAAGGTGCGCTCGGCGGCGCGGAAGTCAGGCAAGCCCAGCGCGATGTCGGCGCCTACCACGCCCACGAGGGTGACGCCGTGGACATCGTGGCCTTTGGCGATCATCTGCGTGCCTACCAGAATATCGAGCTCGCCCGCGCTTAGCTGGTTGAGCATGCGCTCGAAATCATGACGCCCGTGAACCGTATCGCGGTCCAGACGGCCGATGCGCGCCTGGGGAAACATGCCGTGCAGCAGCTCTTCCAGTTTCTCTGAGCCGGTGCCGACGAAGTAAACGTACTCGCTGCCGCACTCCTCGCAGACCTTGGGCACAGGCTGCAGGTAGCCGCAGTAGTGGCACTGCAGGCGGTGTTCGCGCTTGTGATGGGTGAGCGCGATGGCGCAATTAGCGCATTGCGCGGTGTGGCCGCAGGCGCGGCAGAGCACCACCGGAGCATAGCCGCGGCGGTTGAGCAGCACCATCACCTGTTCGCGGCGGACGAGCCGCTCGCCGATTTCCTCCGCCAGCCGTCGCGAAATGACCTGCTCGTGCCCGGTTTCGCGGAATTCCTGTTTCATATCCAGAATTTCAACTTCGGGCAGCAGCCGCTGCTCCACGCGGTCGGGCAGTTCGAGCAGCCCATACTTGCCTTTTTGGGCGTTGAAATAGGATTCCAGGGAAGGCGTGGCCGAACCCAGGACGACCGTGGCTCGGCTCATGCGCGCGCGCATGACCGCCACGTCGCGGGCGTGGTAGCGTGGAGTTTCCTCCTGCTTGTAGGAGCCGTCCTGCTCTTCGTCCACAATGAGGAGCGCCAGGTCCGAAACCGGCGCGAACACTGCGGAGCGCGTGCCCACCACCATGCGGGCGTCGCCGCGACGAATGCGGTGCCATTGCTCGGCGCGCTCGCGGTCCGTGAGCCCAGAGTGCAGGATGGCGACCTGGTCGCCGAAAATCTGGTGCAGGTCGGCGGCGACGGCGGGCGTGAGGCCGATTTCCGGCACCAGCAGGATGGCGGAGCGGCCCGCCTGCAAAACCGCATGCATCGCGGTGAGGTAGACGGCGGTTTTGCCGGAGCCGGTTACGCCGTGCAGGAGAAAGCCGGCATATTCAGCGGAAGCAACCGCGGCGCGGATCTGTTCCAGCGCGTTTTGTTGGGTGGGGGTGAATTGGAATTGAAATGGCGAGGGCCGGGGCTTGGTGGTCGAAACTGTAAAATCGGCCGGCTCTTCGATGATTTCCACCAACCCGCGTTTGACCAGGGTTTGCAGCGTAGTGTGCGGGACGGGAAGTTCGCGGAGTTCATCAACGCGTATGCGGCCGCCCGATTGCGCGAGCGTATCCAGGATTCTTTGCTGGTTGGCGTTGAGTTTGAGTCTTGGTGCCGC
>DASSQB010000013.1:0-4910 GCA_035702725.1 Terriglobales bacterium
CCAAAAGCCTCGCCGTGGTCGGCTACAACCACGATTAGAGTCTGCTGGTAAAGGCTGCGAGTGTGCAGAGCAGCCAGCAGCCTGCCCAAGGCTGAGTCAACATAGGCGATTTCTCCGTCGTAGGGTGAGGTGGCGTACCGGGCTTTGAACGACGGCGGAGGATCATAAGGATCGTGCGGGTCATAGAAATGCAGCCAAACAAAAAATGGGCCTCGGGGATGCTGACTTAGCCAAGCCAGGGCGTGTTGCACTACCTCGATTCCCCGACGTTCGATACTGTGGTAACGATCGTCACCTGGCCGGCGCGCGTGAAACGGCGCGTCATATGTATCAAAGCCACGGTCAAATCCCGGCGCTGACGCGCTCTTTGGGTCCAACACTTGCGACCCCACAAACGCTGCCGTGTGATAGCCGTGCCGGCGAAGAATCTGGGGAAGATAGGGCAAATCCTTTTCCAGCGGCGACCCCAAGTCACTCACATGATTGAACTGAGGGTAGGTTCCCGTCAGGATAGTGGCGTGCGAGGGCGTGGTCAGCGGAACCTGCGAGTAGGCCCGGAGAAATACCGCAGATTGCCGTGCGAGCGCGTCCAGGCTAGGAGTGAGCCCGCTTTTTGAGCCGAGAAAACCCATGCGGTCGGCCCGTGTCGTATCGAGGGTAATAAGGATTATGTTGGCTGGCTCAGCCCAGCTTCTGAGAGAACTCCCCGCCGCCAGGAGAAGCACGGCCAGCCATTTGATGGATGTAGGGACCCGGACTTCCATGGAAAACCCGCAGAAATCAGAATATTACACCGGGCCAGCATCCGTTCCGACGCGACCGGCAGTGGTTGCTGGCCGGGGGATTTCGCGCGTTCTTCGGCGGCACATGGCCGGGCCTCGCCCTTTCTAGTTTTTACGCATGTTTCCGGATTGGTTTCGATTCGAAAAGTTTAGAAGCAAATCGCAAAAAAGCGATATAATCCCTCCCCAATCAGAGGAGGGCACATCATGGCCCTGGGCGATCAGCCTTTTGGCGGCTCCACCTACGTCACTCTGCAAGGCACCGGCTACCTGCTGGGGGGGCAGAACAGTTTGAAAGTTTCCTACTCCATTGATATGCAGCACCGCCTGGAGGAGCGCTCGCCGCTGCCGCCGGTAGTGCGTTCGCAAGCCTGGGGCGTGATTGACGCGGATCAAATGCCGCTGGTCACAATCCCAGAGTCGCAGAATCCACGCCTGCGGCTGCAGGATGGGCGCGTGGTTAAGATCCGCTTTATTTCGGGCAACCACTTCGCCCTGATGGGCGACCTCGCATGAAAAAAGCGGGCCCGCAGGCCCGCCTTCTTCGTAGCCGCTTCTGGGGACCTGGACGCCCTAAGCTGCCTTGGCCTCCAGGTTAATGCGCTCCGACAAGCCGTTCAGGATGCGGTCGGCTTCTTTCTCCTCATCCAGAGTTTGCTGCAACAGTTGGGCCCAGTCAGTGTGGCCGAGCAGTTTGGCATAGGTGCGTACCGTACCGTAACCGGCCATCTCGTAGTGCTCCACCCGCTGCGCTGCCGAGATAATGCCGGCGTCGCGTACTTCCGGCTCACCATCTTTCTTGATGAGTTCCTCGCCTTCCTTGATCAGGCCTTCCATGCCCTTGCACTTCTGGTCCTCACGGTCCACTTTGGGCAGTTGATCGAAGATCTGGTCCAGGCGGCGCACTTGGCCTTCGGTCTCGCGCAGGTGCTGGTCCAGGGCACGCCGCAGGTTGGGCGAGGAAGTCTTTTCCATCATTTTAGGCAGGGCCTTGATGATCATCTTCTCGGCTGAGTACAGGTCCTGCAACTCGGTGATAAACAGTTCGCGTAACGATTCCAGTTTCATGCTTGCTCTCCTCCTGTAATGAAAAGGGTTGGTTTTGGGGATACGTCAGGGCTAAAAAGATAGGAAGAGCCGGCAGAAGGGGAGGTTGTCCTATCGAACACCGCCCCAAGCTGCTGCGCGGCTGCTGGTGCGAAGGAGCGAGCTGCCGGCCCGAGTTACTCTTCGGCCAGCATATCGCCCAGTGTGGGCCTGTGTTTCTGCTCCTCCGCTTTCTTGCGTTGCGGCTGGCGGCGGGTAGGAGGTGGGGATCCAATCTGTTCCCGGGCCGCGGCTTTCACCGCCTGCACAGCGCGAAATTTGCGAGGTTTCTTTTTAGGCATATTTGCGAACCGTGGACGGAGAGCCTGTGCGCCTGCAATTATGCAATAATTCATACAATGTCACTCGACGAGCGCGCCTTTTTTGATGAGAAGCTGGAAATGAAGCCAGCTACCCTGAATTGCCCCCACTGCAAGCAATCAGCCGAATACGAACTGGGCTGGTTCGTGCGCACTAAGAAGACACAAATACCGCGCGGCGCGGACGAGCGCGACCGTGCCCGCTATGCCAAGCTGCGCTCCTATATGCTGCGCCGCGACGATGTCACCGCCTGCAAGAATCCGCGCTGCCGCAAGCGCTTCGACATTTCCGGCGTGCAGTCGGTGGTATTTACCGAGTAGGCCGTTGCCCATTAGCTTTTGGCCCGGGCTTCAGTGTCTCTCTCGGCTATAGTTGGGAGCGAAGAGCTAAAGGCCAACGCATCCGACCCATTTTGGGAATCCACCCGCAACAATCCAGCCCGGTGTTTCTCAAAAGCATCTCACGTAATTTATACTGACAAGTTTCCTCCGCCCTCGCAGTGGCAATAAGAGCCGGGTGGCTGCAGAAGGGCACGATACCTCGAGGTGAGCATTGAAGATTCTCGTCTGCATGAAGCAGGTGCCGCAGAAAGACGCACCGCTCAAGCTGAACGAGTCCGGAACCTGGATTCGTGAAGATGTCTCCTACGAAGTCAACGAACCTGACGCTTACGCGCTGGAAGAAGCGCTGCGGCAGAAGGAGAAGCACGGCGGCGAAGTAGTGGTAATCACCGCCGGACCGGCACGCGCTCAGCAGGTGCTGCGGGAGGCGCTGGCGAAAGGCGCCGACCGCGCCATTCACCTGGAAGATGCCGCCTTTGTGGGCCTGGATGCCATTAACACCGCGCGCGCCTTTGCCGCCGCCATTAAGGATGAGAAGTTCGACCTGATCTTCACCGGCCTGCAGTCCGACGACTACGGTTACGCCCAGACAGGCGTGATTCTGGCCGAGTTGCTGGGCTGGCCACACGCCACCATCATCATGCAGATTGAAAAATCGGACGGCGGCATTAAGGTGAAGCGTGAATTGGAGGCTGGCTATTTCCAGTTCGTAGACATGCCCCTGCCCGCGGTGCTGACCATCCAGTCCGGCATTAATAAGCTGCGCTACGCCACTCTCATCGGCATCAAGCAGGCCAAAAACAAGCCGCTGCGCAAAGTGGCGCTGGCGGAAGTCCAAGGGGCGATCTCCACAAATCTGCTGAAACTGGAACGCCTTTATGTGCCGCAGAAAACCAAGAACACCGAAGTGTTGCAGGGCAGCGCCGGCGAAATTGCTAAAAAGTTGACGGAGAAGCTGCGCAACGAAGTGCGGGTGCTGTAGCAGTTGCCGGACTGTCCCGGCCGAGTTCAAGGGAAGAATACGAGTTCTGGCGTGCTTTGTTTTCGCCAGCACGCATCCAGGAGATTATGGGCTACTTTGTTAAATCGTACAAAGATCGCGGCGATCAGGCCATGGATACCCAGCGCTTTGGCGCCATCCTGCTGACCATCGGCTGGCAGATCATTGTTTTCGATTTTGTGGTCGGGGTTTGGATCTGGGTGGGCTTGCGCGGCGGCTCGCTGTTCTGGTTTTGGTGGGTGGTGGGAACCGGCATTGTTGCCTTGTTCCTGCTCTGGCTGGGCGCCCACAAGCGGGCGGTGGGAGAGCGCATGCTCGCTGAAACTGTGCGGCGCTAGACGCTCGGTCGCCGAGGGTCCCAAAGGCATCGTTTTAGGAGTGGTCTTCCCCGAGACTACTCAGCGGTAGTCCCACTGGTTACCCGTGAATAACAGTTAATTTTTTATGGCAGACACTATCCTGGTTGTAGTCGAGCAGCGTGAAGGCAAACTGAACCGCGTCTCTTGGGAGACGCTTACCGCAGGGCAGGCCATTGCCGCCCAAACCGGCTGGCAGCTGGAAGCGGCAGTATTGGGCAGCGGCACTAGCAACATTGCTCGCGAGGTTGCGGGCAAGAAGGTGGCCAAAGTCTACTTGCTGGAATCGCCCAAGCTTGAGCCTTACACGCCCGATGCTTTCGCTCACGCGTTGAAGCAGTTTTTGTCCGCGTGCGCGCCGCGCCTGGTGTTAATGCCGCACACCTACCAGGTGCGCGATTTTGCTCCCAAGCTGGCCACCGCTCATGGCCGGGTGCTGATCAGCGACTGCATCGGCTACAAGCATGAGGGGGGACGGCTGCTGTTTACGCGACAAATGTTCCAGGGAAAATTTGCCGCTGATGTTTCCTTCAACGGCGAGCCACCGTGGTTCGTCACCTTCCAGAATGGCGCCTTTCGCGGCGATAAGGTCGAAGCCGGCGCGTCCGCCGCGCCCGTCGAGAACGTGCAGGCCGACATTCCCGAGGGCGTGGTCCGCAATAAGCCGCATGAAACGTTCAAGGAAGCCAAGCAGGCCGTGGACCTCACGCAAGCTGAGATCATCGTGGCGGTGGGCCGCGGCATCAAGGAACAAAAGAACATTGAACTGGCCAAGCAACTTGCCGACGCGCTCGGCGGCGAAATTGCCGCTTCGCGTCCCATCTGCGATGCCGGCTGGCTGCCCATGGACCGCCAGATTGGTTCTTCCGGACAGACCGTGGCACCCAAGCTCTATCTTGCGCTCGGCATCAGCGGCGCCATTCAGCACATTGTAGGCATGAAAGGCTCGCGCACCATCGTGGCCGTCAACAAGGATGCCGAGGCCCCCATCTTCGAAATTGCCGATTACGCCGCCGTCGGCAAC
>DASSQB010000014.1:0-5656 GCA_035702725.1 Terriglobales bacterium
GATCCGCTGAATACCTTCGGCGGCGCCGGGGTGGTGCACATTCCCCGCATGCAGCAACTGCTGCACTACATTTGCGCCAACGGCTTCGAGCACCACGTGGCCGCCAATCTCTCCACGGTAGCTGCTTCGGTTCAGGAGGCAGCAACGCGCTACCTGGGCTGGCAGATGTACTGGCACAACCGGCCGGATGGAGGCTGCTGATGGCGGTTGTGGCGGGCGTGGACTTCGGCACCCTGAGCGTGCGAGTCTCGCTCGTGGACAGCGGGCGCGGCCTGCTGGATTCGGCCATCGCTGAGTACCCCCTGCACCGGCAGCGTAGCGATCCGGAATACGCCACCCAGTCGCACGAGGACCACATGCGCGCTCTCGCGGAAGCGACGTGTGGGGCGCTGAAGAAGGCCGGCATTCCCGGCGAGCAGGTTGAGGCCATCGCTCTCGACACCACGGGCTCTTCCGTCATACCAGTAGGCCAGGGTCTAAGACCGCTGGGTGAATACTATTTGTGGTGCGACCATCGCGCCAAAGGGGAAGCCGCGGAAATCACCGAGGCGGCGCGTCGCACGGGCCTGGAGGCGATCAACTGGTGCGGTGGCGTTTACTCTTCCGAGTGGGGCTTTTCCAAGCTGCTGCACTGGCTCCGCCACAATCCCTCCAAGCGCGCCGAATTCGTTTCTGCCCTGGAACACTGCGACATGGTGGCAGCTACACTGTGCGGCATCACCGATCCCAGGAAAGTAAAGCGCAGCGTCTGCGCCATGGGCCATAAGTGGCTGTGGAATGGGACGCTGGGCGGTCTGCCTCCGGAAAAATTTCTTGCCGGAGTTGATCCCCTGCTGGCCGGAATCCGAAAAAAACTGGAGGGGGAGTATGCCACCTCGGACCAGATCGCCGGCCGCCTGTCCCCCTTCTGGGCGGAAAAGCTGGGCCTCCGGACGGGCATTCCGATTCCGGTGGGCGCCTTCGACGCACATTGGGACGCCATTGGCGCCGGCTGCCAAACCGATGACATGGTCAACGTAATCGGCACCTCCACCTGCGTTATCGGCATCACGAAATCGCCCAATCTGGTTCCCGGCGTCTGCGGCGTAGTGCACGGCAGCGTGCACCCACAGCGCACGGGGATTGAAGCCGGGCTCTCGGCGGTGGGCGACATCTTTAGCGCCATAGCCGCCCGCGCCGGCACCGACGTAAGCAAGCTCACTCGCGGCCTGGAGAATTACCATGCCGGCCAGACCGGGTTGCTGCGCATGACCTGGGACAACGGTGATCGCACGGTCCTGGTCAATCCCAACCTGCGCGGCATCACTCTCGGCTGGAACCTGCAGAGCACGGCGCAGGACGAGCTGTTTGCCGCCATCGAGGGCACCGCGTTTCATACCCGGGTAATCCTGGACCGCATGGCAGAGCACGGAGTGCAGATCAGGCGGGTAATCAACGCCGGCGGAATCCCCCTGAAGAACGCGGTTCTCAACCAGGTTTACGCCAACGTGCTGGGGCGGCCGGTGCTGGTGCCCAGCGGCAACGTGGTGGGGCTGGGCTCGGCCATCTTTGCCTTTCTGTCCGCTGGCACATTCAAAACAGTAGAGGAGGCACAAGCAAGAGTTTGCCCCCAGCACCGTACCTTCGCGCCCGATCCCGCGGCGCAGCAGGTATATGCCACACTCTATCCCCTGTTCCGCGATCTGTACTTCGCCTTCGGCGAAACAGGCCGCAGCCCGTTTTCCCGCGTCCTGCCGGAACTGATCCGCGTTGCCGAGGCGGCAGACAAGGCGGCGGTTCCGCTGAATGCGGACTGAGGCGCTCTGAGGCCGCATAGATTGTTTGTAGTATGCTAGCGCTGCCGCAAGGCAGCACCCATCGAAGGCCAATGGACATACGTGAAATTGCCCGCCGCGCCAAGGTATCAACCGCCACGGTGTCGCGCACCATCAACCGCGTGCCCACGGTTGACCCCCAGCTGGTGAAGCGGGTTTGGAAGGTCATTGACGAGCTGGGATACTACCCCAACACCCAGGCGCGGGCGCTGGTTTCCGGGCGCAGCCGCATCTTCGGTCTTATCGTTTCCGAAATCACCAACCCGTTCTTTCCGGAGATCGTGCAGGTTTTTGAAGACCTGGCAGTGCAGCACAATTACGAGATTCTCCTCACCTCCACCGTTCACGATCCGAAACGCATGGAATTGGCAGTGCGCCGCATGATTGAGCGCCGGGTGGACGGGGTGGCGGTCATGACCTTCGGCATGGAAGAGAGCCTGCTGGAGAATTTGCGCTTCCGCAAGGTGCCGCTGGTGTTTGTGGACGTAGGCCCGCCCCTGCCCCGCATCAGCAACATCCGCATTGACTACCGCCACGGGATTCGCCAGGCAGTGCAGCACCTGGCCGCTCTGCGGCACACCCGCATCGCTTTTGTCACCGGCCCGCTGCACCTCAAATCCGCCCTGGCGCGGCGGGTGGCGTTTGAAGAATCCATGCAGGAAATCGGGCTGGAGGTTTCACCGGAACTGCTGGTGATTGGCGATCACACCATGGAGGGCGGCATGAACGCCTTCCGCAAGCTGGCGGGACTGCGCCTGCGCCCCACCGCCATCCTATGTTCCAACGATGTGAGCGCTATTGGCGTGATGCGCGAAACCTTCGACTTCGGCTTGCGCGTTCCCCAGGACCTTTCGCTGGTGGGTTTTGACGATATTCGCCTGGCACAGTTCATGATTCCACCTCTGACCACCGTACAGATGTCGCAGACCGAACTGGCCACCCTGGCCTTCAACGGGCTCATGAACGAGGTCAAGCGCGAAACTCCCGCCCCCAAGGGCACGGAGTACGTGCTGACCACCAACCTGGTGCTGCGAAACTCAACCGCTCTGGCGCCGGCGCAACAGGCGCCCGCCAAACCCGGACGCCCCGCCCGCGCCTCGGCCCGCTGAAGACTGAATTGCGCGCAAAAAACAGGGGGCAGGAAGTGATCCTGCCCCGACTCTCTTTCAAAGGCAACCAGCTTTACTGCAATGCAGTCAGGGTGGTGCAATTGGCGCCCATGGCGTTGGTGCCATTAGCTTCCCACCGGATGACCGCATCTTCCACGGAGCAGAAGCCGCGCACGCCGGTCTGGTTGTAGGCTTGGGGTTTCGCTTCCGTTTCATAGGTGACGTTCAGGGCGGCAGCGGCGCCCGCGCCCTTGCCAGGCGTGTAGGTAAAGCTGTAACCGCTCTTGGCCGCACCGGCCAGCACGCTGTCAATGAAGCAAGCGCCGTTGGCCGCCGGACCAGCCGCCGGGCAGGTGGTGTTGCCCACGCCCGGTCCCAGGTCTGTTAAAAGCGCCGAATAGCCTACGTTGGGATAGGCCGTGACATAGGAAACTTCAGCGGTATTGACGGTGCGCAGCGAGCTGACCGCCGAAGACTCATTGGCGGCAATGCGGGCGCGCAACAGGTTGGGAATAGCGATGGCAGCGATGATCAGAATGATCGCCACCCCACGATCAGAAGCTCAATCAGTGAAAAGCCCTTTTGCTTTTTCAAACCCATTACGCGCCGTCTGCTGTGGGCAGACTTTGTAGCTGCACCGGGACAGACGCTGGCGCCCGACAGCGCGGCATGAGACCAGGGAGTTCCTGGCGCTGAGTCAACTCCATACCAACCAACTTCCTACCTACGTGACCTTTTCAGCGCGGTGCCACGCCGCCATCATGGCTTCGGCTTGGGCCTTATTGCTGCCAGTGGAGGAGGAGGCGTCGTCCTTTTCCATTGGGAGTGACGGGGCGAAGCTATAGTCGGCAGCAGCAGGCAGCACTCCCCGGCGGCGCCGCAGGCAGAGAGCACGAAGGAGGCACTATGTTGAACGGGTATTTGGCCAAGGCAGCAGCCATCCTGCTGCTGTTCACGTTCCCCGCTACTATGTTGCCGGCCCAGATGCCGGCCGCTACTCCAGCGCGAGCGGGCGTGCTCTATCCGCAGGAAGGGGTGACGGTGAAGGGAAATCCAGTATTCACCTCCACGGCGGTTTATGCGGGCGATGAAATCCAGACCGGCAATCTCTCTACCCTTCTGACCGGCGAAGGCGTGTCCCTGCAGCTCAAGCCGCACACCGCGCTGAAATTCGGCAAAGCCGCGGAACTGGGTTGCGGGGGCCTGGTGCTGGTGACGCGGCACTCGATTCCGGTGCGCCTTGCCGGCATCGAAATCGTCCCCTTCGGCAATCCAGCCAAGCTGGAAGTGGACAATGCCGGGGGAACCGCTACCCTGTCGGTAAAAAGCGGAACCGCGACCGTGAACCAGGGGGGACAAATTTCCAGCTTGCGGGAAGGGCAGGCGATCACCCGACCGGTAGCTCAGCGCTGTCCGGCAGTGGTCGCCGGCAGCAGCCGCCCGGGAAGCACTCCCGCCACATCTTCAGCCTTTCTCAGCGGCAACGGCCTTTATTTGGTCCTGGGCGGAGGGGCAGCGGCCGGCGTGATCGCGGGCGTGCTGGCCACGCGTGGCGGCAAGCAGGTCAGCCCCTCGGCTCCGTAACTTCTCCGCTCCATTTCCCGGAAGGCGCAATAAAAGGGAGGAAAATCTTTGTTTTTGTTCGCAGAACATGGCGCCCGCGTGCCTGAATGCCGCCCCACCACAAAGCTAAACCGGCCGTGCCTGCTGCTGATAATTCTGCTGCTGGGTTTGCTTCCCCTGGCCGCCCAGGTGCAGCCGGGGCAACTGCCTGCCCCGGCGGCGGCTTCAGAGTCGAGCGCCGCTCCGCGGGCAAAGACCGCCGGTGCTCCTGCCGCGGCGGCGCCTTCGGCCGAGCCCGAATACCTGATCAGCCCGGACGATGTGCTGGATGTCTACGTGCTCGATGTGCCTGAACTCTCGCGGCAATACGAAGTGAGCACCACGGGAAAAGTCACTCTGCCTCTGCTGTCCGCTCCCCTCCCCGCTGCCGGGCTCACCCTGGAGCAGTTTTCGCGGTCGGTGCGCACACGCCTGCAGGAGGAGGGTTTCGTAAGCGATCCGCGGGTGAGCACGTCGGTGCGCGCGTCGCGCGTGCATGCCGTCGCCATCACCGGCGCGGTGCGCAAGCCACAGATGTACCGGGTGCTGGGGCGCACCACCCTGCTGGACATGCTTTCCCAGGCGGAAGGAGTGGCGGAAGACGCCGGCACGGTCGCCATCGTGCGCCGCGGCGACATCGCGGTGAGCGCGCTAGAGGCGCGCTCGCCGCAAAGCGAGGCACCGCGCACCGTAAGCGTGGATCTGGAGCGCCTGCTGGGGAAAGGAGATGCCGCGGCGAACATTGACATCTACCCCGGCGACCGCATCGTGGTGCCGCGCGCCGGCATCGTGTACGTGGTAGGAGCGGTCAACCGTCCCGGCGGCTTTCCGCTCAAGACCGGCAAACAGAGCATCACCGTGCTGCAGGCGCTGGCTCTGGCCGAAGATCTCAAGACCACGGCGGTGCGCAGCAAGGCGGTCATCATCCACGGCGACGCAGCCGCGCCCGGCGGACGCCGCCAACTCCCAGTGGACTTGAAAAAACTCCTGGCCGGCAAGGGCCCGGATCCCGCGCTGGTGGCAGAAGACATCTTATTTGTGCCCGACAGCTCCAGCCGCCGCGCCCTGAAACGCGGCGCCGAGGCAGCGCTGCAGATGGCCACCGGGTTGGCCATCTATCGCTTCTGAAGA
>DASSQB010000015.1:0-5862 GCA_035702725.1 Terriglobales bacterium
GACCGCCAATCGCATTTTAGAACTCGCGAACAAGGCTTATTCTCTGTACGTTAGGCGGAATGCAACCGAGCAGGGCAAGTTGCTAGGAATGGTGCTTTCGAACTGCACCACAGATGGCGTAAGCCTTTATCCAGCCTACAAAAAGCCCTTCGACCTGATCTTCGAGAGGGCGAAAACAGAGGAATGGCGTCCCCGGGGGGATTCGAACCCCCGTTACCGCCGTGAAAGGGCGATGTCCTAGGCCGGGCTAGACGACGGGGACGCGTCGAAAGGTGGGCCTGACTGAATCATTGATGCTAACAGCGGCCTTTACGCACTGTCAAAATCCGACTCGTCACCGCGCTGCATCCTCCGCATCTACAATTGAATCCATGATTGCTGCAGGAGGGCCTCATGGCTGACCCGCTCTACCTGAATCTGTGGTTCCCCAGCTTCGAAGTGCAGGACATGCTGCCGCGCACCCTTATAGTTATGCGCCAGTTCCCGTTTTCCGCGCAGCGGCCCGGCATCACCTATTTGGCGCTGCATCCCATCTCCTGGGACGAACCCACCATCCTCGAGCGCCGCTTCCAGCCCGGCGCCACGCCGGAGGAGGCGGTGGAGATCGCCTCCGACCTGCTGCACGAGGACTACGCCTACCTGTTCGAAGCCCATTGGGATTTGTGGACGTCGGGCCTAGCCGGCCAGCCTTGGTCGGAGCAGCCGCAACAGGTGAAATTTCTGGTACACGGCACGGAATTTGATGAGGAAGCCTACCGTGAGAACGGCCACATCCAGGTGGACTTCGGGCTGGACACGCCGTTCCTGGGTGACGACATGGAACTGACGCCATTTGTCGAGCAGCGGGTACGCACCAACGTGCAGAAACTGGTGGAGTTCACCAGCAAGGTAGAAAAAAACTGTGGCATCAGTGGCCGCTTGCTGTGGTCGGAATCAGAAGAGAATCTGGCCCAGAAGCTGATCTCAAGGCTGCAGAAGGTTCAGTAATCCGGGTTTCAAAGTTTCAAGGTTTCAAAGTTTCAGAAACCACCGCAACGTTCCCGAAACCTTGAAACCTTCGAAACCTTGAAACGTTATTTTGTCCGCCCCGCCTCGCCCTGCAGTTGCTCCCCTGCGGCGGCTTGCGCCGCAGCCAGGCGAGCGGTCAGCACGCGGAAGGGCGAGCAGGAAACGTAGTTCATGCCCACCTGATGGCAGAACTCCACCGACGACGGGTCTCCCCCGTGCTCGCCGCAGATGCCCACCTTCAGGTCGCGGCGGGTCTTGCGGCCCCGCTCCGTGGCCATGCGCACCAACTGGCCCACGCCTTCGCGGTCCATCACGGCGAACGGATCCTGCTTTAGGATTCCCTCGCCCAGGTACGTTGGTAGGAACTTGTTGATGTCATCGCGTGAGAAGCCGAACGTGGTCTGCGTCAGGTCGTTGGTGCCGAAGGAGAAGAACTGCGCTTCCTTGGCGATCTCGTCGGCCACCAGGGCTGCCCGCGGCAGCTCGATCATGGTGCCCACCAGGTAATCCACGCGCGTTTCTTTTTGCGCGAACACCTCTTCCGCCACCCGCACGATGATCTCCTTCTGGTTGGCGGTTTCCTTCAGCGTGCCCACCAGCGGAATCATGACCTCGGGGTGCACCTTCACCCCGTCCTTGGCCACGGTGCAGGCCGCCTCAAAGATGGCGCGGGCCTGCATTTCCGTGATTTCTGGATAAGTAATGCCCAGGCGGCATCCACGATGGCCCAGCATGGGGTTGAACTCATGCAGTTCTTCCACGCGCCGCAGCAGCGTGCGCAGTTCACGCAGCTTGGACGAACGCGGCTTGGTCGCCTCCAGTACCGCGATTTCCACCATCAAGTCTTCGCGCCGCGGCAGGAACTCGTGCAGCGGCGGATCGAGCGTGCGGATGGTCACCGGGTAGCCGTCCATGGCGCGGAAGATGCCGACAAAATCCGAGCGCTGCATGGGCAGCAGCTTGCGCAGGGCCATGCGCCGGTCCTTCTCGTTGCCCGCCATGATCATGGCCCGCATGTGCGGAATACGGTCCTCGGCAAAGAACATATGCTCGGTGCGGCACAGCCCGATTCCTTCGGCCCCGAACGCACGCGCCTGAATGGCATCGCGCGGGATATCGGCGTTGGCCCGCACGCCCAGCTTGCGGAAGGGCTCCGCCCAGCTCATGAACTTCTGCAGCTCAGCATCATCGGGAGAGGCGGGCAGCGTGTTCAGTTTGCCGTTGATGACCCGGCCGGTAGTGCCGTCGAGCGAAATCCAGTCGCCCTCCTTCAGCACCTTGCCCTTCACCCGCATTTCCCGGGCTTTTTCGTTCACTTCAATATCGCCCGCCCCGGCCACGCAGCACTTGCCCATGCCGCGTGTCACCACCGCCGCGTGGCTGGTCATGCCGCCGCGCGAGGTCAGAATGCCGACCGCTACTTCCATGCCGTGAATATCTTCCGGCGTAGTCTCGGCGCGCACCAGAATCACCGGATTGCGCTTGCGCCCGTCGCCCGCCTTCTTCACCGCGTCATCGGCGGTGAACACAATCTGCCCCACCGCCGCGCCCGGCGAGGCCGGCAAGCCCGTCGCCAGCACCTCCACCTTCTGCTTTTTCTCGTCCAGTCGCGGCACCAGGAAGTCGTAAAGCTGATTGGGTTCTACGCGGAAGATAGCTTCTTCCTTCTTGATCAGCCCTTCCTCCACCATCTGGATTGCCACCCGCACCGCCGCCAGCCCCGTGCGCTTGCCGTTGCGCGTCTGCAGCATGTAGAGGCGCCCGTCCTGGATGGTGAACTCAAAATCCTGCACGTCGCGGTAGTGCTGCTCCAGTCGCGTGGTGATGTCGCGCAGCTGGTCGTACACCTCGGGCATGATCTTCCGCAGTTCGGAGATGTGCACCGGAGTGCGCACGCCCGCCACCACGTCCTCCCCTTGCGCATTCATCAGGAACTCGCCGTAGAATTCCTTCGTGCCGGTGGCCGGGTTGCGGGTGAAGCCTACGCCCGTGCCGCTGCTCTCGCCCAAGTTGCCGAACACCATGGCCTGAACGTTCACGGCCGTGCCCAGGTCGTCTGAGATATTGTTGATGCGGCGGTAGTGCTTGGCGCGATCGTTATTCCAGGAGCGGAACACCGCGTCCCGCGCCATCACCAGCTGTTCGTGCGGGTCCTGCGGGAAGTCGCGCTTGGCGTGCTTCTTCACCACCTTCTTGTATTCCTCGATTACTTCCTTCAGCGCTGCCGCATCCAGGTCGGTATCGAGCTTCGCTTTCTTCTGCTTCTTCTTGGCTTCGAAGACCTCGTCAAACGCCGATTTCTCGACGTCGAGCACTACGTTGCCGAACATCTGGATCAGTCGCCGGTAAGAATCGTTGGCGAAGCGCGGGTTATTGGCCCGCCGCGCCAGCGCCTCCACGCTCCGGTCGTTCAGCCCCAAATTCAGAATGGTATCCATCATGCCGGGCATGGAAAACTTCGCTCCCGAGCGCACGCTTACCAGCAGGGGATTTTCGCCCACGCCGAGTTTCTGTCCCTGCAACTTCTCTAGTCTTCCCAGCGCGTCTTCCATCTGCCGGGCCACCTCCGTAGAAACTTTTCCCGTGCGCATGTACTCGCGGCACGCTTCCGTCTGGATGGTGAATCCGGGAGGCACAGGCAGGCCGGCGTTGGTCATCTCCGCCAGGCCGGCGCCTTTGCCGCCCAGTTCGTCTTTCATCTTGCCATTACCGTCGGCCTTGCCATCGCCGAAGAAATAGACGTATTTGGTGGCTGGTGTCTGTTCGCTGCGATATTCCGTCTCGGGCAAAACGTGTGTCGCCATATTCAGTCCTTTACTGTTTAAGATTCTTTCGATCCCTTGGAATCCTTGCTCTCGGTCACAATCTCGGAAAAGTCCGCAATGGTGGAGAATTCTCTCAGTACAGTTTGCAACAGGGCCAGGCGGTTGGCGCGCACTTTGGGCTCATCCACCATCACCATAACCTTGTCGAAGAAAGTGTCTACCGCCGGGCGCAGGCGCGAAATCTCCACCAGCGCCGGCTCGTAATTCTTTTTGGCACGCAATTCCTGCACTCGCTGGGCAGTTGCCGGAATCAGCTCCGCCAGGTTGACCTCTGCGGGCTCCTTTAGCGCGCCGGGATGGAAGTCAGCCGCGGGCTGCGATCCGGCTTCGTGCGCCTGCCGCAGAATATTTTTCATCCGTTTGAACGCAATGGAAATGGACTCAAAATCCGGCGACGGCCGCACCTTGGCCACCGCTTTCGCTCGCGCAACCGCATCCACCACGTCATCGTTGCCCGCCGCCAGTACCGCATTCACCACGTCGTAGGCGAAGCCGAGGCCGTCGCGCAGGTAGAACTCCAGCCGCTCGCGAAGGAACACCACCATCGCCTGCAGCACCTCAGCCCCGCCCAGCGCGCTAGCGAACTTGGGCGCAAACTTCTTCTCCGCTTCGGAACCCGCATATCCGGCAAGCGCGTCGCGGAACAACTGCTCGATGCTCAGCGGTAGCTTGTGCTCAGCGATTGTCTTTACAATCCCGTTGGCCTGCCGCCGCAACGCAAACGGATCCTTCGAACCGCTGGGCTGCAACCCCAGCGCGAACATCCCGGCTATGCTATCGGCCTTGTCGGCAATCGAAAGCACCGCGCCTTCAATTGTGCGCGGGACCGAGTCCTCCATGGATTCCGGCTTGTAATGGTCGTAAATAGCTTCCGCGATCAGGCAGTGCGCATCCGGCGAAAGCGAAGGGTCGAGTTCCTGCACCCCTGCGTACAAGCCGCCCACGATCCCCTGCAGTTCGGTGAACTCCTTTACCAGTTCGGTCGTGAGGTCCGTCTTGGCAAGGCATGCGGCTTTGTGAACAACGCCCGGCCGGATCTCCACTCCTGCCTCTTTCAGCGGCCCGGAAATATGGCTAGCCAGGTGCTGCACTCGCAGCGTCTTTTCATAATAGCTGCCCAGGTCCTTCTGAAAGGTAACATGTTTTAGCAGTGAAACGCGGTCGCGCAGCGAAATCTTCTGGTCCGTCTGCCAGAAAAAGCGGGCGTCGTTGAAACGCGCCCGCAGCACCCGCTCGTGCCCGTGGCGGATGATGCCTTCAGGATCGCCGGCAGTGTTCAGCACCGCCAGAAAGTGCGGCAGCAGCTTGTGCGCTTCATCTTCGAGCGCGAAATATTTCTGATGGTCGCGCATCACCGTGACCAGCACTTCCTCCGGCAACTCCAGGAACTCGGTATCGAAGTTTCCCAGAATTACCGATGGGAATTCTGTGAGGTTGGTCACAGTCGCCAGCAGGTCCGCATCCTCACGCCAGCGCGCCCCGCGCACCGTGTGCGCAGCGCCATCCAGGGCCTTGCGGATCCGCTGCTCGCGCTCCGCCCGGTTGGCGATTACCGCCGCCCGTTCCAGGACGTTGCCGTACTCCCCCGGCCTGCGCAGTTCTACCCGGCCACCCAGGGTTCGATGCCCGTGTGAGACGTTCCCGGCGCGAATGCCGGCGAACTCCAGCGGCACCACTTCTCCGTCCAGCAGCGCCACCAGCCAGCGCACCGGGCGCACAAAGCGCTCGTTCCTTGCCCGCCAGTACATGCTCTTGGGCCAGTAAATAGAAGCCAGCTCTTTGGGCAGCGATTCCTTCAGAATTTCCGACGCTGCGCGGCCCTTGTTGACAACCTTGGCGGCCAGGTATTCGCCCTTGGGAGTCGTGACCCGCTGCAGTTTGCCCACGGCGGTGTTCACTTTTTTTGAAAAAGCGTGCGCTGCGGGGGTGGGCTGTCCATCCTTGAAGGCCACCTTCACCGATGGCCCGGTTACCTGCTCCTCGGCATCAGGTTGGGCGGGGGAGACACCGGAGACTACAACCGCCAGCC
>DASSQB010000016.1:0-5442 GCA_035702725.1 Terriglobales bacterium
GAGCGCATCGGCTCCATGCTTGGCGCCACGCTCTCTAAAATCGGCTACGTCAACGCTGGCACGGTCGAATTCCTCATGGATGAGGACCGCAGCCTCTACTTCATCGAGATGAATACCCGCATTCAGGTGGAGCACCCGGTCACGGAAATGGTCACCGATGTTGACCTGGTGAAGAGCCAGATTCTGCTGGCCGTGGGCGGGCGCATGGACGAGGTGCTGCAGGGCAAAGTGCTGAGCCGCGGCCATGCCATCGAATGCCGCATTAATGCCGAGCATCCGGAAAAGTTCACGCCCTCCGCGGGCAAGATCACTGCTTTCCACCCGCCCGGCGGTACCGGCGTCCGCGTGGATACGGCTGCCTATGCCGAAGGCGTGATTCCGCCCTACTACGACTCGCTCATCGCCAAGCTGATTGTGCGTGGCAAGGACCGGTCGGAGGCCATCTCCCGCATGGCGCGCGCGCTGGAAATGTTCATCGTAGAGGGCGTCTACACCACCATCCCGCTGCACCGGCGCCTGCTGGCCAATGCCGATTTCCGCGCTGGCCGCTTCGACACCAACTTCCTGGGCCGCTTCTTGAGTGCGGGCAAGCAGCAAGAAGCGAGCAAGTGACAGGAATCGGGCTTCGGATCAGGACGGCTCGCCAGAGCCGACTCCACGGTCTTGTGCCTGCAACTTCAGCGCCGAAGGCGCAGCAGAATAAAGCCCAGGGCGGGAGTCCCGGGTGCGGTTTCGTCTGAAGCAATCCGAGCCCCAGAGGGGCGCCACAGGCCAAAGCCGACGTTCATTGCCCATTCAGGCATTGCACAGAATAGAAACAGCCAGCGACCTCGGTAACCTTTGCCCTCCAAATCCGGCAGCGCACAATTCCTGTTGCCGAGCGTCGCCTGTACGGAGCAAATCGCGCAGATGCTTATCATCGTCCTCATCGGAGCTGTCGCTGCCGCAGCAATGTTCGTTATTTTGCTTAAGCTCAGCCCGACCGACCCCAAGAAGGCAGAGAAAATGGACAAGGGCGATATCCTCAAGCAGCTCTTGGCTTTATCGGAGCTGGAGAGTCGCACTGCAAAAGCAAACACGGCTGTTTCCCCGGCAAAGGCGCAGCCTGCAAACGTAGCTCGCCCTGCCAAGTCTACTGAAATCAAGCCTGCCGAAAAAACTTCCGAGTGCTTGGGCTGTTAGAAAACGCGCCGGAACAGCTCATCTTGCATAAGCCATCGTCAGCCGCTCAGCATTTTGAGCTCAAGCGGTATTGAACCCGTCAGCGGCACCTTTGGATAAACTGAGTTAGTTAGGGGCGCAACCACTGACTCCCGACCCCGGCTCCTGACTTTTGGTCTTATGCTTCCGCGACTCTACGCCATCATTGACGCTAGCTTTTTCCCAGACACAGCCGCCCTGCTGGCCTTTGCCGAGGAACTGCGCGGAGCGGGCGTTGCACTCTTTCAATACCGCAATAAGAGGGCCAGCACCCGCCAGATGCTCAGCCAGGCCCGGGAACTGCGCCGCAAAGTGGAAGGCGCGCGCCTCATCATGAACGACCGCGCCGACCTGTGCCTAGCCGCAGGTTTCGACGGCGTGCACGTGGGCCAGGAGGATTTGTCGGTAGAGGGGGCGCGGCGGGTAGTTGGGGATAAGCTGTGGGTGGGCATTTCCACCCACAACCCCGAGCAGGTAAGGGCCGAAGCGTCCGGTTCCGCCGACTACGCTGCGGTCGGTCCGGTTTTCGCCACCAGCTCCAAGGCTAATCCCGACCCGGTAATTGGCCTGGCAGGCGTGCGGGTAGCGCGCAGCCTGACCCAGAAGCCGCTGGTGGCGATTGGCGGCATTACTCGCGAGAATTGTCGTTCAGTTCTGGAGGCCGGGGCTGATGCCGTGGCTGTCATCTCTGACCTCCTGGATAACCCTCGCAAATCAGCAGAGGAATTTCTGCGCCGGTTGGGGTAAAGTCATGGCCGGTACACGAGCGGCGAGGGCCAGGTGCCCTCGCGCCAGTCGGCGAGACGCCGGGCGCTACAGCTAATCTTGTGCTACGGGGTAACTTCTGAGCACCGACATCCGGAATTCCGTGACGACTGCGGCGGCCGCCGAGTGGGAGACCGCTACTCATCAGGACAAGGAACTGGTCAAAGGCCTGGGCCTGACCAGCGCCACCACGCTGGTAATGGGCTCCATGATCGGCTCCGGCATCTTCATCGTATCCGCCGAAATTGGCCGGGAAGTGAACTCGCCCGGCCTGCTCATTCTGGCCTGGGTGGTCACCGGCTTCATGACCATTACCGGGGCGCTCTGCTACGGCGAACTGGCGGCCATGATGCCCCGCGCCGGCGGTCAGTATGTGTATCTGCGCGAGTCGCTCGGGCCGCTGTTTGGCTTCCTCTACGGCTGGACCCTGTTCCTGGTCATTCAGACCGGTACCATAGCCGCTGTGGGCGTGGCTTTCGGCAAGTTCCTGGGCTACTTCTTCCCCTCCATTTCCTCCACTAACTGGATTGTGCACATCGCCAAGGTGCCGCCCATCCCGGTGGGCCCCATGGTGCTGGGCAACATGGATGTTGGCCTGAACACCCAGAATCTGATCGCCATCATCATCATTGTGTTTCTCTCCGTGGTGAACATTTTCGGGCTGAAGACCGGCGCGCTCATTCAGAATGTGTTCACCATCGCCAAGGCTTCGGCGCTGTTCGGGCTGGTAGTGCTTGGTCTGGCGATCGGCCGCAACGCCACCGCCATTGCCGCCAACTTCACGGATTTCTGGCGCAACGCCGGTTGGCACGCCCAGCATGCGGTGCAGGTGGGCATAGGCGGGCCAGTGGCCATCGTAGGCACCATCACCATTGTTGCCGTGGCCCAGGTGGGCTCGCTGTTTTCCGCGGATGCCTGGAACAACGTGACCTTCACCGCTGGCGAGGTCAAGGACCCGAAGAGGAATTTGCCCTTGTCGCTGGCCATGGGAACCGGGATTGTCATCCTGCTCTACATCGCTACCAATTTTATTTACCTGATGGTGCTGCCGCTGAATGGCGATCCCCACGGCCTCGCCGTGCTGGCCCGCGGCATCAAGTACGCCGCGGAAGACCGGGTGGGCAGCGCGGCGATGTTCCAGATGTTCGGCCAGGCCGGAGGAGCGGCCATGGCCATCGCCATCATGCTTTCCAGCTTTGGCTGCGATAACGGGCTGATCCTGGCCGGCGCCCGCGTCTACTACGCCATGGCTAAGGACAAGCTGTTTTTCCGCAAGGTGGCTGACCTGCACCCCAAGTACAAGACCCCGGTTGCCTCGCTGCTGGTGCAGGCGGTTTGGACCTGCGTTCTTTGCCTCTCCGGCAGCTATAGCCAGCTCTTGGATTACATCATTTTCGCGGTGCTGGTGTTCTACATCCTGACCATCGCCGGCCTGTTTGTGCTGCGCCGGACGCACCCCCAGGCGGACCGGCCTTACCGGGCCATCGGCTATCCCATTTTGCCCGCCATCTATATAGTGTTCGCGGTGTTTATAGATGTCGTACTATTACGCTACAAGCCTCAGTACACTTGGCCGGGCCTGATTATTGTGCTCATCGGAATTCCGGTTTACCTGCTGTGGTCGCGCCTGAATCGGACTGGTTCGGCGGCGCAAGCTTAAATCCTGTAGAAGAGAGCGATGGATGTCTAACTTACTGAAGACCAAGCCGCTCGACGTGGTCATGGCGGAAGCTTATGAAACCGGCGAGCACAGCCTGAAGCGCGCCCTGGGCCCCGGCAACCTGATCGCCCTGGGCATTGGCGCCATCATTGGCACTGGCATTTTCGTACTGACGGGCGCGGCCTCGGCCATGTATGCCGGACCCTCTATTGTTCTCTCCTTCATTGTGGCCGGCATTGGCTGCGTTTTCGCCGGGCTCTGTTACGCCGAGTTTGCCGCCATGATTCCCATTGCCGGCTCGGCCTACACCTACGGCTACGCCACGCTGGGCGAGATTTTCGCCTGGATCATTGGTTGGGATCTGATTTTGGAGTACGCCTTCGGCGCCGCCACCGTGGCCTCGGGATGGAGCGGCTACGTGCTCAGCTTTCTGCAGGATTTCGGTATCCGCCTCAGCCCAAAGCTGGCCGGCGCCCCGGGCACGCCGTTCGTTTTGTACAACGGCCACTGGGAAAACCTGAGCCGCGTCTCGAAGGCGCTGGCCCTGCATCATATTGACCCCAGCACGCTGCCGCATCAGACTTCGATCTTCAACATGTTCGGGTTTATTGGCATTGCGTTGGTCACCGTGGTGCTGGTGATCGGCATCAAGGAGTCGGCTAATCTGAATTCCTTGATTGTGATTGTCAAAGTCTGCGTGTTGCTCGTATTTTTGGGACTCGGCGTCAACTACATCTTAGGACACATGGCGGAAGCCTCCGCCAACTGGCATCCCTTCATTCCGCCCAACCAGGGTAGCTTCGGCGAGTTCGGCACCAGCGGCATCTTTCGCGCCGCAGGCGTGATCTTTTTCGCCTACATCGGTTTTGATGCGGTTTCCACAGCGGCGCAGGAGACGAAGAACCCCAAACGTGACATGCCCATCGGCATTCTGGGCTCGCTGGTCATCTGTACCATCCTGTATATCCTGGTTTCGGGCGTGCTCACTGGCCTGGTGAAGTACACCAACCTGAATGTGCCCGACCCCATCGCCATCGGCATTGACATGACCGGCGTGCGCTGGGGCAGCCTGCTGGTGAAGCTGGGCGCCATTTGCGGCTTGAGCAGCACCATGGTGGTGATGTTGCTGGGCCAGTCGCGCATTTTCTACACCATGTCGCACGACGGCCTGCTGCCTAAGTGGGCCAGCGCCGTGCACCCACGCTTCCGCACGCCTTACATCTCCTCGATTTTTGTCGGAGTTTTTGTGGCCATATTCGCGGCCCTGATTCCCATCTCGGTGCTGGGCGAACTGGTCAGCATTGGCACGTTGCTGGCCTTTGTCATTGTGTGCGCGGGAGTGTGGGTTTTGCGGCGGTCGCGTCCGGAAGTGCCGCGCCCCTTCCGTACTCCCTGGGTGCCCTTCGTCCCCATCATGGGCATCCTGATTTCCGGGCTGATGATGGTCAGCCTGCCCTTCGATACCTGGCTCCGCCTGATCGTGTGGCTGATTATCGGGATGGTGATTTACTTCACCTACAGCCGCCGCCATAGCAAGGTGCAGCAGGGCCTGACTACGGTGTCAACGCCGCCCGTGGCGGCTACCTATACCGAGCCCAGATAGCTGACTAGCTTCCTGGCTGACTGGCCGCCTAGCGAACCGCTTCGTTACCCAGCGATGAGGACTGCCCTGTCCTATAGAAGTTCTTTGGGGAGTGGCGAAGGCGTTTGGTTCTGGTCGCACGCTGCTCCCATGCCAGCCAGTCAGCCAGAGAGCTTGTCTCCCCTGTCACAATTCTTCGCCTTCTCATTGATAACTGTGTTGAAATTGATGGCGA
>DASSQB010000017.1:0-2476 GCA_035702725.1 Terriglobales bacterium
GGGACCGCCAAACGGAGAAGCCAGCTTGCGCGAGCGGTCAATGATGCCGCGAATGATCTGCGGATCATCGGAATTGGAAACCGCCACCGTGCCCACGGACAGCATAGCCACGCGTACGGTGCGGCCTTCCAGGGGAATATCGAAGATCTGCACCCCGCGGTAGTCATTCACCGAGTGCGCCAGCTTGCCCAGATACGCGGCCACACGGCTCGAGTTCCAGCGCCCGGTGAACACCTCGGTGAAGCGCATCTCTGTGCCAGGAGCGGCAGGCGTGCCCGGGTAATGCACGGCAAAGGCTGCTTCATCCAGGTCGCGTTCGAACTGAAAGCCTGTCTCTTTGATGAATTCGTCGTATTCGGGCTCGTGGGGCACAGCCGGCACCTGCCCCAGGCGGTCCAGGCGGCGCACCCACTTCAGATCCACATAAGCAAATGCGTCGGCGCCGGGCAGCAGGCGAGCAGGTTCAGGAGGCGCCTGTTTGCGCAGGAAGACCAGCACCACCAGGGCGGCGGCAAACAGAATAACGGCCAGAATGGTAAGGCGGGTTCGTCGCCGCATACGCTGCTCTTACCAGCCCCGCCATTCTCTTTGATTTTCGACCCGAGCAGTAGCGCAACCGGTCATATTTGGGTAGAATTTATAAAGAATTGCAAATCATAGCACTGCTGGGAAGCGGGAGGTGGAAGAGCAGTTGTTTGCACGTAACCTTCCGTTTGTGCTAACCTTTTGTTTTTGTTCCCCAAGCGGGGAGAGGTTTAAGTGTCTGAGCACGTCAGGTTACTGGCGGCGCGGACCGCTGGCGTAGCTCAGGTGGTAGAGCATCTGATTTGTAATCAGAGGGTCGGGGGTTCAAGTCCCTCCGCCAGCTCCAGGAAAAAAGGACATTCAGGCGCTAGCAGTCGAGTGGTGGACCGGGCAGCAGCAAGACAATTAATTTTCCCGAGAACGCACTCCATACTCAGAAACGTGAAATGGCGTTGGGCGCGGAGAGAGACTCCTCTGGCGTCTTTATTTTCGCGCTCGTAGCGTGTTCTGCCGGCGGGCCGGAGTCCGCCCATGGAGGCCGGCGCTCGATGGCGCGGCGCCTGGCGAGGTTCCGCACAGGTGGCCGAGTGGTTAATGGCAGCAGACTGTAAATCTGCCGCTCCTTGCGAGCTACGGAGGTTCGAATCCTCCCCTGTGCACCAGTGTTCCGCTTCACGCAGGGCGTGAAGGAGCTTCCGTTGTCGCGGTTTTCGATTGCAATGCTGGCGTACGTGGTGCTGGGAATTCTGGCTGTGACCACGCTGACGCAGACGGTGCCCGTAGCAGGAAAGCAGGTTCCGCTCAGCGTCATCACGCTCGTGATTCTGGGCATGTTCGCCTTTCGCACCTGGCTGCACCACAAACGCGAGTTGCTGGAGCGCTCGGAGCCGGTGAACGGGCACGGATCGGCACAGGGCCGGCGATAGTCAAGGGTTGAAGTCAGAGCCGATGTAGCTCAGTTGGTAGAGCACTCCCTTGGTAAGGGAGAGGTCACCAGTTCAATCCTGGTCATCGGCTCCAGAGAATCAAGTCGACGGTCGGCGGCTGACGGTCGACTGCAGTGAGTTAACAGCCGGTTTTTTGGGTTTGCCGTCGACCGTAGACCGTCGACGGCTTTGGCGGGAGTAACTCAGTGGTAGAGTCACAGCCTTCCAAGTCGAGCCGCTTTGCGGGCGTGAGCGAGCAAAGCGAGCGGGAGCCCGCAGGCAAGACCCTGAGCGTAGTCGAAGGGCCCCGCGGAAGGCGGCGAGATTCAGCAGGGCGGGAGTAACTCAGTGGTAGAGTCACAGCCTTCCAAGCTGTTGGTCGCGGGTTCGATTCCCGTCTCCCGCTCCAGGCTTTGATTGGGCAGCGCATATATGGCTCCAGGGTTCCAGCAGGCCACCATCAAGGTCGAGAACGAAGCGGTTTTTTCGGAATTGCGTGCCGCCATTGACCGGGTGTTTACCGCTCCGCAACTGGAGAAGTTCCTGCGCGAGCTGAAGAAGAAGGGCCTGGGCGTGCGCGACTTTAACGCTGTGCTGGCAGGCGGATTCATCGAGCGTGCCGACGCCACGCTGGCCAAAGCGGGCAAGACTGCCAAGGGGCTGTGGCAGAGCCTGGCGCTCTCTGACCAGAGCCAGGTAAAGGAGTTTTACCTGGTACGCCTGGAGCAGGTGGACGTGAAGTGGCGGGCCAAGTTCGCCACCGTTTACAGAGTTCTTTAGAGCGCGAACAGAGATTAGGGAGCAAAGCAGCAAATGGCGAAAGAGAAATTTGAGCGCACTAAGCCGCACGTAAACGTGGGCACGATCGGGCACATTGATCACGGCAAGACCACGCTGACGGCGGCCATCACCAAGGTCTTGTCCAAGCACAACCCCAAGGTGGCGTTCCGCTCGTTCGATTCGATTGACAACGCGCCCGAGGAGCGGGAGCGGGGCATCACCATCGCCACCGCGCACGTGGAGTA
>DASSQB010000018.1:0-3435 GCA_035702725.1 Terriglobales bacterium
TGGCCTCAGCCTTCCGGAGCCGGTCTTGCGCAAGATTTTCCGAACCAACGCCCAACACTGGATACCCGGTTTGTAGCCGTTCGGTTACTAGGGTTGCAGGCGGCTTTGATTCACGAGCGGCACGACCACCTGGTCAACCCAGGCTTCGTCCTCGCCCGCGGGCACATGCTTGTACAACCACCAGTGCTCGGTGTGCTCGGCGCTTTCGCCGGGCTTCAGGGTGCGCAACGGTCCCAGGGTTTCCAGTTCGAGGAAGCCGGGCTCGGTGTAAGTTTCGAAATTGCAGCCAAAATCGGGATAAGTCTTTCCCGCTTCGACCGCAGCCCGCTTCACGAAGAGATGGCCGCTGCGGAAATACGCCGCCCAGCCGGAAGGGTTGTAGATGCCGATCATCTGCTCGCGAAAGCGCGCGTGGGTTGAGACCTTCGTGGTCAACTGCAGATACCTGGTCCCCAATCTCCAGCGAGCGTCCGCCAGATCGGTGTAGGACCACAGCGCCATCACGCCTTCGGGAAGTAAATGCTGTTTGCTCATGGGTTGCCTGGGAGCGAAGGGCAGGATAGCGCGCCCGCCTGCCTCCATCACGGTCAGCGCCCAGGGGGCCATTTCGGTCGCAACCGCGCTCCTATTTGTGATTCGGTGAACGACCATGACGTGCGTGCCCTGGCGCGCCAGTCGCACTTCCATTTCCTTCTGCAGTCCGGTGCCGGGAGACGTGCTTTCCGCGGGGGCCACGAATCTCGCCCCGCCGGCTAAGGGCGTGACGTGGACAGGGAAGTTGTCGGGATAGTACGTGCGCTCCACCTCCGGGGACACCCACAGGCGGTGTCCGGCATAGCTGTGAAACTGGCCGTCAGCGGTGAGGCTGCAGTGTTCGTCGAATTCGTGGAGTTGGTTTTCCCCGCCGGCAAATCCGTAAGAGAGAATCCGCGGGCCTACCGCCGTGAGCACCAGCAACTGGGTGCTGCCATTGGTAATCCGCACCACCTTGCCCCAGCCGCGATACTCGACAGCATCTGTTTGAATCGCCATGCAGTTGTGGAGGTGATAGTACTACCACAAAGGCAGACGATGTGCCGAGGGGGAGACCCAGCAGGGAAGAGGATGAGGTGTTTTGCGGGCAGGCTCAGCGGGGAATCAGGCTAGCGGCCGGAGACTAATGCGCTGGCCGCGGCATCACCCGGTAACAACAGGACAAAATCGCAGCCCATGCTGCCGCAGGTAAGAATGCCGCGGCGCACCAGCCTAACCGGCTCTTGGTCGGGAAACTCGATGTGGAATTTCGTGCTGCTGAGCTGCTGTCCTATGGACTTCAATGAGGAATCGCCGCTGATGTAAGAAACCTCATCTACCTTGCCGGGTGAGAATGCGAGCGCATAGGTAGCGCTGCCCGAGGGGCGCGACTTCGCGGCTAGCTTGGTGCTGCGTACCCGGCTCAATTCTTCTTGCGGGGACATCACGCAGCAATGCCACTCCTGATCGGGTTTCTTGCCTGTGAGATGCTGATAGTGTTCCCGGATTTCGTCTCCGCTATTGCCGCGTGCGGCGGCCAGGGCCAGGCGATAAGTGTGCTCCGCCTCCCGCTTCTTGCCTAAGTGCTCATACACCTGCGCCAGGTGATCGCCTATGACGGCACTCTGCGACAGGTCCCAGGCAGCGCGCAGGTACGATTCCGCTTTGCTCAGATCGCCACGCCGAAAATACACCCAGCCCAGCGTGTCCCAATAGGCAGCCAGTTGAGTCGCAATCCGGAGAGATTCTGTGCTGGAAGCTCCGAACAGCAGCGACTGCGCCTGGGTTTGATCCACAGCCTTTTGCGCATAGGCCAGCGCTTTGTCCAACTCCACATTCGCGTCCGCCAGTTCGTATGCAATGTTGTTCAAGGTGTTGGGCTTGGAGTCGGACTGCGCCACTTTTTCCAGCAGGGGGACCGCTTTTTCGGATTGGCTGTTCCTTAAGTACGCGTATCCCAGGCTGCTTTGCAACGCCTCGCTGTCCGGCGACAACTTAACCGCTGCTTCAAGCACGCTGACGGCTTCGGCATTTCTTTTTGCGCCCATCAGCAGCCCACCCAGGTCGAGGGCGGCATCGCGGTTCTTGGGGTCCAATTTCAGCAGCTCGCGCCACTGCTCCATGGCCTCATCGTTGCGGTGCAACTGCATCAGCGCCTGCGCCAGCGCCTCATAGGGGATGATATTGTTCGGGTGTGCCTGCTCTTCCTTACGAAACTCACTGACGCCATCCTCGGCCCGATTCTGCATCATGTAGATCACGCCCAGACTGGAATGCGCGTTGGGAAATTTGGGGTCGAGCTCCAGCACGTGGCGAAAGGCTTCCGACGCGGTGGTGAGGTCGCGTTTGTTCATAGCATCGGCGCCCTCCTGAAACAGGCGCTTGACCTCTGGGCTGGCAACGGCGGCCTCCGCAACCGTGTCATCGCCGCCGCTCCCCCCGTTCAGCGCAATCCAGCTGTCCTCATCGTCGGTTACTGCCTTACCGAACTTGCGATAAGCGTCCCATTGCGCCAGCGGCACCTTGAACTTTTTCAATACCAGCCGCCGTTCCGCAGTGAGCACTCCGTCCTTGAGAGAGTATGTGGCGTGATAGTCCGCGAAATCGCTGCTCAGATTCACGTTCTTGGGCAGCTTGGGGTTGTAGCCGCCCGGAAGTTCTATTTGCGCCCGATGGACAATTTCACCGGGGGCGCCCAAAATCACCGGCTCGGTGGGCTTCTTTTCGTTATTAGCGCGCGCTTCAATGCCGAACGGTGGCATGGGCGGCATGATCAAGCGGTCCTTCCAGTCGCTGTACTCCTTCCGCGTGTAATCATAGGCATACTGAAATGGCTTGGCCGTGTCCTCGGGGGTGGAAGCGGTTACGGCGCTTACCTCGCCACCGAAGCCACTGGCATAGGAGATCCGCTGCACCAGGGTTTTCCACTGCGCTTCCGGCACCTGGCGGAAAGCGAGGCGGTAAATGAGTTCCACATCGCCGCGCGAAGTGTGCTGGATGTGGCCGATCAGAGTGCCGTCGGAGGACAGTTTGGCATGTACCGTGAAAACATCGTCGGTGGGGAATGGAAGATTGGCGGGAGTCGTGACCAGTGACGCCGGCTTATCGGGCTGCAGCAGCAAGGCTTGCTTGTCCCGCAGATTGGCCGTCAGCAGGCCGAAGGGTGCAACTTCCGTGGTGGTGTCCAGCCATTGCAGAGTTCCACCCCTGACTACGGCCGTGATTACATGGTCGAACTGGGCCGGCGAAGGCACGTCCGGGTCGAGCTTTCGCCTGCTGTTGATCAGCGCCGGGTAGGCGTCGTATCCCGCGGCCTTCAACAGGGCCTGGAGCAGAGTGTGCTTATCCTTGCAGTCGCCGTATTCGTTGCCCAGCACCTCCTCGGCGCTATGGGGCTGGTAGCGCCCGATTCCGAAGGACAAA
>DASSQB010000019.1:0-14858 GCA_035702725.1 Terriglobales bacterium
GATGAAGCACGGGCCCAACGCGCTGATTGATGAGAACCTGCCGGTGGTGATCGTGGCCACGCGCGACCCGGCCGATGCCGGCTCCATGGTGCGCTACGAAAAGACGCTGTCGAATCTGAAGGAAGTGAAGGCGCGCTCCGGGCAGGTGATCGCTCTGGCCACCGAGGGTGACGAAGAGATCGCCGAGGCCGCCGACCAGGTGCTGTGGATTCCGCCGGCGCCGGAGCTGCTGCTGCCCATTCTGGAGATCGTGCCCCTGCAGCTGCTGGCCTACCACATCGCCGTGCGCCGCGGCTGCGACGTGGACCAGCCCCGCAACCTGGCCAAGTCGGTTACGGTAGAATAGTAATCTTTTTCAGCCCGGAGCGCGCCCAAAACATCAGTTGTAAGTTGATGGCGGGTAAAACCAGGGCCAACTGCGTCTCGGCGACCATATCATTCCATAAGGCTTATAGCTGTCGCCTCTCAGCAGTAAACGAGACCCGCTGAGAACGTAATTATTCCAGGAGGCGGAATTGAAATCGCAACACACTTCCACAGTAGCCGATACCCTAAGAGCTGACTCCAGCATTTCTCACCTCAACCCTCCTCATGGCGGTACTCTCATTGACTTAATGGTTCCGGTGGAACGCAAAACGGACCTGCGTGCAGCGTCGCGTGACTGGCTCTCCTGGGACCTTACGGCCCGGCAGATGTGCGACCTGGAACTGCTGTTGAACGGCGGCTTCTCGCCATTGCGCAGTTTCCTGGGCCAGAAAGACTATGAGTCGGTATGCAGCCAGATGCGCCTGGCGGCTGGCGAGCTGTGGCCGATGCCCATCATGCTCGACGTAAATGAGGAGTTCGCACGCAAGCTCAAGCCCGGCCAGAGTATTGCGTTGCGCGATCCGGAAGGCGTGATGCTGGCCGCATTGCATGTCAGCGAGGTTTGGCAGCCTAATTTGTTGTCTGAAGCAGAGTCGGTGTTCGGCACCACAAATCCGGAGCACCCCGGCGTTGGCTACTTGGTGGAAAAGGTACAGCCTTTCTACGTCAGCGGCCGCCTGGAAGGCCTGCAGCTTCCCACGCATTACGATTTTCGCCCCCTGCGGCTCACTCCCGCAGAGCTGCGCGCCGAATTTGCCCGCCTGGGCTGGAAGCGCATTGTCGCCTTTCAAACTCGCAATCCCATGCATCGCGCGCACTTTGAGCTGACCCTGCGGGCGGCCAAGGCCGTCGAAGCCAACCTGCTGGTCCATCCCTCTGTCGGCATGACCAAGCCTGGCGATGTGGACCACTACACGCGCGTGCGCTGTTATCAGTCCATTCTGCCGCACTATCCCAAAAACACGGCCAGACTGTCATTGCTGGGGTTGGCAATGCGCATGGGCGGACCCCGGGAATGCGTGTGGCATGCCATCATTCGCAAGAACCACGGCTGCTCGCACCTCGTCGTTGGGCGCGACCATGCTGGCCCAGGCAAGGATTCTTCCGGCAAGCCGTTTTACGGCCCGTACGACGCCCAGCAGCTTCTGGCCAAGCACGAGGCCGAACTCGGCATGGGCATGTTGCCGTTCAACATGATGGTCTATGTCGAGGACCTCGATACCTACGTGCCAGAGGGCGAAGTGCCCGCGGGCATGCGCTCTCTGAGCATTTCGGGAACGGAACTGCGCCGGCGCCTCTCGGAAGGACGCGAAATTCCCGTCTGGTTCACCTTCCCCGAAGTTGCCAGGGAGTTGCGCCGTAGCCACCCGCCGCGCCACAAGCAGGGATTCACGGTCTTCTTCACTGGCCTGTCGGGAGCCGGTAAGTCCACCGTGGCCAACGCGCTCATGGTTAAGTTCCTGGAAGTGGGCGGACGCCCGGTAACCCTGCTGGATGGCGACCTGGTGCGAAAAAACTTGTCCTCCGAACTGGGCTTCTCCAAGGAGCACCGCGACATCAACATCCGCCGCATCGGCTTCGTCGCCTCGGAAATAACCAAAAACGGCGGCATCGCGATTTGCGCCCCCATCGCTCCTTACGACACCGTACGCAAGGAGGTGCGCCGCGTGGTCGAGCCCGGCGGAGGGTTCATCCTGGTGCACATTGCCACGCCCCTCGAGGTATGCGAGCAGCGCGACCGCAAGGGTCTTTATGCCAAAGCGCGGGCCGGCCTGGTGAAGCAATTTACCGGGATTTCCGACCCGTACGATGTACCGGCCGATGCCGACGTGGTTATCAACACCACCGAGACAACGCCCGACGAAGCGGCGCAGGAGGTTTTGCTCCACCTGGAGCGGGAAGGCTACATCGGCGGCAATTCGGATGCGTCTTAAACCGCCGCCATCGTCTGCTGTGAGGGGCTCCCCGAGAAGCAATCAGAAAGGCCGAACGGCAGACTGCTACTTTCTTCCGCAGAGTTTTTAAACAAGAAGAGGTCTATTTTGATGGAGGGTTTGGCTGAATCGGCTGTGCTCGCGCGTATTCAGACGGCGCTCGAGCGTGCTGGCGCTGTGCTAGGCCGCTTCACCCCTGGCGACGTGAGGGTGGAGTACAAAGCCGGCCACGACCCAGTTACCGAAGCCGACCGGGCGGTGGATGAAGCGGTGCGTACAGTCCTGCTGCAGGACAGCGAAGGATGGCTTTCTGAGGAAACCGCCGACGACCTGGGACGCCTGGATAAGGAACGTTTGTGGGTGGTGGATCCCCTGGATGGCACACGCGAATTTGTGCAGGGCATTCCGGAATGGTGCGTTTCCATCGCCTGGGTGCAGGATGGCCGGGCAGTTGCGGGCGGAATTTTGAATCCCGCTACCGGCGAAACTTTTCTGGGCTCGCGCAACACCGGAGTAAAGAGGAATGGCGTGCCGGTGCGGGTCAGCGCGCGCAAGGAACTGGCCGGCGCGCTGGTGCTCGGCAGCCGCAGCGAATTCAAGCGTGGCGAGTGGAAGCAGTTTCAGGATGGCTCGCTTGTGCTGCGCCCCGTAGGTTCGGTGGCGTACAAGCTGGCGCTGGTAGCGGCCGGTTTGGCGGACGCCACCTGGACACTGGTCCCTAAACATGAATGGGATGTCGCCGCGGGCGTTGCGCTGGTGGAGGCCGCCGGCGGTGTGACCCGAAATCAGAACGGCGCTCCGCTAATCTTCAACGGGCGCAGAGCATTATTACCCGGGTTGATTGCCGCCAGTCCCAGCCTCTATCCGCAAATTTCACGCCTGCTCAACATTCCCGCAGCCGCCAACGTAGGGCAACAATAACCCGGCGGCGGTTTCGCCGGGCCCGGAGTGTGCAATTTTTTTGGCATCTGCGCGGCAAGCTGTCCTTTTCCGTGTCGCTTCATCTATTTGCGTAGCGCTCGCATTGCACAACTGTTGCAATATTATTCACATTGACAACAGGATTCCCTGCTGTATTCTCAACCCGCTTTTAAGGCGGCAGTTCTCGCCTCTTTACGGGCTGTAAGAAACGTTCTCTGGAGTCAAGCAGGTGGCCGTGTACTGGCTCCGGGTCTGCCGCTCGGGTCACAGATAAGTCTCTCGGATGTTCAACGCCAAGGAGATCGCATGCGAACCAAAAAAATAACGACGGTGCTCGCCCTTTTTGCCATCGCAATTTTCCTGATGGCGGCGGCTAACGCCGGGGCCAGTACCATTTCCGGACAAGGCTGGTTCGTCTCCAATGCGACCGCAGGAGACGCAATTCCCGCCAACGTTCCCTTAACCGCACCCGACGTCACCTTCGATGTGAATGGGATTAACTTCAGCAGCATCAGCGGCGGAAACGACTCCGCCTTTTATGAACTTGGGCAGTGGCTGGGAACGGGTGGCGCATTCAACATCGTTTACGCCGCCCCCGGCGATGCCACCACCAACCTCAGCGACGGTTCCACCACCGGCATGATGTTTGAGTTCACCGGTAGTGCTTTCTTTACCAACGGGCAGTCGTTCACGGTTGCGCATGACGACGGTTTGACCGCCATTGTTGGCGGCCTTACGGTCATCAATGACCCCGGACCCACGCCTCCCACCACCACCACCGGCACCTATACAGGGCCGACAGGTACCCAAACGTTCGATTTCGTCTACGGCGAATGCTGCGGCGCGCCCGCGGTGTTCCAAACCACCCTGGTCCCCCCCCTCCGGCTCCGGAACCGGCCAGCCTAGCGCTGCTCGGCACGGGGCTTTTGGGGCTCGCGGGGCTGACTCGCAAGAAACTGCGCCGTTAGCTGCGGTTCCTCTTTACGACCGCCCTGCGGGGCGGTTTTTTTTTGTCCAGGGAGCAGCACGGTGGGAGACAGACCCGAGTGGTAGCAGTGCGGCGAGATCGCGGGAGGCTTATTCCACAAACGGGACGGTTCCCTCAACACAAATAATCCGCGAACTTTTGCAGTTAACAACGATTGAAATCAAAAATCTTCTCGGTGGGGAACCAGGGCGTCCTTTGCTCACCGAATTCCTTTATAGCAGGCCATCGCACCTTAGGGAGTATCCCTCACCAACCGCAGAGGCGACACATAGGAACTCGCTTGCGGACCCGAACCAGAACCGGATCCTGAACCACCGCCCTGGCATGCGGTGTAGTTCTGATATGTCGCAGTGATATTGTCGCCGTTCGCGCACGGTGAGTCTGTCAGGCCGGTGTTGGGATTGACGCAATGTAAGCCTGTCATCTGCGCCCAGCCGACCACTTTAGCGAACATCTCGTTGCCGTTTACGGCTGTCTGGGTGGAATCCCACAACGGAAAAATGTAGGTTGTGGAGGAATTGGTGTCGGCCAGGAGGAAATTGACCGCATTAGTCGTCGTGTTTGGCGCCAGCCCGGTCTGCACGCGCACATACTGCCCGCAATGCAGCGCCGTCACGGTACATTTGAACCATGAGTCCGCATAGGGCGAATTCGGCCCCTGACCGCTATTGTCAATCACCGTGCCATCGCTATACACCACGGGATTGGTCGCGTTCAGGATGTTAGAGGGGGTATTCGTCGGGTCGGTGATGTCCTGCAGCAAACTGGAAAAGTCCAGCGAGTAGTAGGTGCTGGGAGTAAAGCTGGTTCCGCTCTTCGGGCTCGTGGGGCGAATGTTCTGTATGACTACGGGACCAGCGGGGCAGCTTAGTGTGTTGGCAGTGTAAGTACAGGGAATGGCCGAGTCCGGCACAAACACAGGGCGGACACAACTCGAGCTGGCACCCGAGCCGCCTCCGTTGTTGGTCTGGGCCAGTGCGGTGACTGTGACCGAAACCGCTTGCTTGCCGAACACCCTTGCGAAAAAGGTCGGGCTGCTCGTGGTTACCGTTACCTTATAGCAATAATCAGGGTTCTTCAGTGCGTCGGGACAACTATAGCCACCTGGCGTCGGGGTTAGAGTCGCCGTGGAACTGCCCAGGAACGGATTCGCCTGAAATGCGTTCTGGGCGGCTGTGTTACCGGTGATGTCTGTGGTATACGGCTGCAGCTGGGAGGGGCAATTACCCCCTGACTGCCCGCAAGCATATTCGTAGACCCCGGCCATCGCTGCTGCATCTGCTGCATTCTGGGCGGAATTGCGTACCGCGTACATCACTCCGAAATCCACTCCCAGGCCGACAACAAAAACTAAGACTGGTACCAGCACGGCTGCCATCACTATCACCGAACCCCGTTCATGTTCACGGCACATAGCTAAGGACCCTCAGTAGAGATTTAAGAATGCCGTCGTACGCGTAATGTTCACGGCGTTGGCGACGCCATAGGAAGGCAGCCGCGGAAGCCAATTCAGCTTGTAGGCGCAGGTCACAGCTATTTGCGAGAATCGGGGCGCGCTGTCGGTGGGCGCTTGGTACGATTGATTCACATTGACGGTCAGCGTGCTGCACTGCTGCAGTCCATTCCCAATCAGCCCATTATTCTGCGCATAGTTGGCCACGTCCTGACAGACTGCATTTGCGTTGGTCAGCGATTTGCTCGTAAAGGAGCAGCTCACCTGATTCTGCTGGTTCATTGCCGATGGCGAATACCACGGCAATATCGCTACCCGCGCTCCTTCGCGCGAGGCGTTCGCAACCACTTGATAAACGCGGAACAGGTTTGCGCCTTCGACAGCTATCAGAGTTGCAAAGATGATGACAGGCAGGGCCAGGGCAAACTCCGCCAGTTGCGTGCCACTTTCTTTTGAACGGCGATGTTTCATCAGTTCCCCTCCGAACGCATCACGGCCGTCGCAGTAAGGGGAATTTTCCAACCCCAAAATAACTGGACGGTACGATGCACCGCGACCTGTTCGTACGTCTCAATTCCACAGGACGAAGTTCCTTTGCAGGTGTATGGCAAGGGCACGGCTACGGTGCATTGGCCGAGGTAGATGTTTTCGCTCGAAACAGTCGGCTGCGATCCCGATGCTGACGGGCAAGCGCCGGTGGACAGCGTTGCGGGCGAGCCGCCGTTGCAGGCGGTAATTTGCCCGGTGCCGAACACTCCCGCACTGACCTTGTCACAGACTTTTGCGGCAACTTGGCTATTCGTGGGCAGCGAGTAGGGATTGGTTGTATCAAAGGGATTCGGGGTGACTGCATAGCGAGCCCCCTCTCGAGCCGCGCCCACCATCGTGTGGTAAGCGCTGAAAACCAGCCCAAATTCAAAGAGACCAAACAGCAGGAGAAAGAAAACTGGAAGAACGACAGCTGTTTCCAAAATGGTCACACCACGTTCATTGTCCATAGCTGGCACTTCCTGCGGCTCTCAGGCTTTAGAAATTTCAGCCCAGCAACTTTGCCGCTAAGCAACGGCACTAGCTTGCACATCAGTAGCTTCACCGAAGTCGCCGGCCGGCCCACCCATGATGAGCAGCGCCAGCTGGTCCTGGAAACGCACCCTGATACAGAGGTTAGCCGCCGATCGCGCTGGCCGTTTCAGAGAACACGTCATTCGCTTGACCACCGATCAAGCGGATGGTGCCCACTACCGTGACCAGAATGACGGCCAGCATAACCGCGTACTCTGCGATGTCCTCGCCTTCATCCTGCAGCTACACTTTGCGCACAAGCTCTTGAATTGCTCCTCCATCGTTGGTGTGAGATTTCGCAGATCGCTGCGCCTGAAAGGGGGGTTGGCGCGGGAGGGAGGATCCGCAGCTAGACACAAAAAGCACGTGGAGTGCCATTTGTTAAATAGAGCATCGCCCTCCACATCAACAATTTAAGGGTGTGGACCTGAAAAACCAGATGAAAGCTTTTGCACACACTGAGCCGCCCCCAACACGTTTCGATTCCTCACAGAGACGTCAGACGGGCCAGATGAAAAGGGCGGTCTTGCTCAGAATCTGCTCCTTCACCGATTCGCCCAGCGGCAGAGCACGGAAGTCTTCCAGATTCGTTTTCACATCCGGGACGCCGGGACCGGGCCAATCGGTGCCAAAAAGAGTTTTGGCGGCAATCTCCTCAAGCCGAGGGAAATACTTCAGCAGGGTCTTGGGTGGGATGCCGCTGATGTCGAGATACACGTTGGGATGCCGCCGCACCAGGAAAAATGCCGTGTTCATCCACAGTGGCCGGCCGCCGTGGGCGAGCAGGATCTTCATGCGCGGGAAATCCACGGCCACATCGTCAATGTAAATGGGATCTCCATACCGGTTGCGCGCGCCCGGGAATATGGAGGTGCCGGTGTGGAACATCACTGGGATGCCATTGGCCTCGGCGGCGCGGTAGATGATCTCCAGCTCTTTGACCCCGTGCTGGTAGTCGTTGGGGTAGAGCAATTGGTGGGGCGGGTGGATTTTGATCAGGCGAATGCCCAGGCGCACGATCTGCTCCACATCGGCCAGCACGTTGGCGGTGTGGCGCGGGTGCAGGCTGCCGCACGGGATCAGACGCCGCGGATCGGCTTTGACATAATCGGCGACAAACTCGTTTACTCCGGAGGTAAAACCGATGATTTCCGGCGCGACATAATTGATAAGCACCGCGCGGTCAACCCCACAGTGGTCGAGGTAGCTCAGGAAGGCCTGAGGCGAGCGGCAGAATTCAATAATCTGGTTAAAGTTCGGGCGCTGTTTCTGCATCAGCGCCAGCGCCCCTGGCTTAAACATCTCGATGGGCTGGATATGGATGTGGCAGTCGGTGATCAAAGCAGCTATTAGCCATCAGCCCCTAGCCACTAGCCAGAAGCCGATGTTTTTCCTTCGTGTTCTTTGTGGTTAAGACTTAAACGCCTGCAGCAGGGCCCGCTTGGTAAAGACCCGTATCATCTCGCGCCGATACTCGGGTGTCAAAGCGGAAGTGGTAAGCGGCTTGGCGGTCCGTGCCGCCAGCTCGGCAGCGTGCTCAACCACAGCTTCGTCCACCACCCTGCCCGCCATAGCTTCGCGCGCCCCCTTGACCAGGACCGGAGCCGCATTAACCGCCGTGAGGGCCAGGCGGACGTCTTCCACATGACCATTTTTGCGGCGTAAGGAAACGGCCACTCCCGCCAGCGGATAATCAATGGAACCGCGGACCCGCAGCTTGCGGTAAACGCCGTGCCAGCCGGCCGAAGACTGCGGCAGGAAAATACGGGTGAGCAGCTCGTTCTTCTCCAGTTTCCGGAAATTATCGCCCACACCGGTGTAGAAATCACGCAATGGCACTCGGCGCGTGCCCGAGGGACCGGCAATTTCGATTTCAGCATCGAGGCAGAGCAGCGCGGGAGGAGTGTCACCGGAAAAGGCCGCCCAGCAGGTGTCGCCTCCGGGGGCGACGTGGCAGATGTTCCCGTCCTTCTTGATGCAGAAGCCGCATCCTTTGCGCCAGGTGAGCGACTGGTTGTACCAGAGGCAGCGGGTGTCCAGGCAGATGTTGCCGCCCAGCGTCCCCATGTTGCGCAGGATGGGCGAGGCCACGGTGGCGGCGGCTTCCACCAGCACCGCATATTGCTGACGCAGGAATTCCGAGCGCTCGATTTCAGTGAGGGTGGTCAGAACACCGATTTCAACGCCCTCGCCAGACCGAGACCGAATGCCGCGCAGCTCGCGGACGCCGCGGATGTCGAGCACGTACCGCGGCGCGAACAGCTTCTGGCGCATGGACGGAATCAAGTCGGTGCCGCCGGCGATCACCTGCACATCCGGCGTATGCTTGGCCAGCAGTTCAACCGCTTCAGCCACTGTGCGAGGACGCAGTAATTTGAATTCTGGCAGGCTCAATCATCACCCCCGGCGCTTCCCTGCTGGCCGCTGACAGCCGGATCCAGAGGGTGGCGCCGCGGACCTTTGCCTTTGAACCAGAGCGCGCCGCCATGCTCGCGGAAGCGGGCAGGGCTGGTCGGGTCCACGCCTTCGGTCAGGTTGAGCTTCTTGGCGTTTTTCTGAGTGCGCAACGCAGCTAGTACGCGCTCCGGAGTGAAGGGAGCCTCGCGCAAGCGAATGCCGACCGCGTCATAAATGGCGTTGGCGATGGCGGGAATGGTGGCTGCCAGCGAGCCTTCACTGCACTCCTTGGCGCCGAACGGCCCCTCCGGATCAATGCTCTCTACGATGAACGGCTCAATCTCGGGCGATTCGATGGCCGACGGGCTACGATACTCCAGCAGGCCGGGGTTCATCAGCATGCCGTCTTTCCACACCATTTCTTCCTGCAGCGCCTGGCCCAGACCCATCCAGACAGAGCCGATGATCTGGCCTTCCACGGAAACTGGGTTGAGGGCGCGGCCGCAATCGTGCGCCGCCCAGATCTTGTGTACCGTGACCTCACCGGCGTCTTCATCCACGCTGACATCCGCCACCTGCGCCGAGTAGGAGTAAGCCGGCGATGGCCCGACGCCCGCGCCCTTGAACTTGCCACCCCGGGCGTCGAGCGAAGGCGCATAGGATCCCGTGCCGGTGAGCGCGCCGTGAAAATCAATCGCTGCGACCACCGCCTCCTCGAAGGTCATCGAGTCTCTGGGGCCTTCTTCCTTACGCTTCTGCTGCAGCGAGCCGCGCAGAATCTGGCCCTCCACGTGGCCGCTGACCGTGGCATTTGTGGCGCGGGGGCCCTCGGCATGAGCGAGCGATTCGTTTGTGGCGCGGGCGCTCTCGCCCGCGGCTTTTGAGATCGTATTGCGCTTGAGCACCTGGTCGTTACCGAAAACCAGTTCATCGGGTGCGCAATTCATCTTGCGGGCGGCGGCGCTGGCAATCTGCTTGCGAATCTCTTCCGCGGCGCGCAGGGTGGCGTTGCCCGCCATCATGGTCACACGGCTGGAGTAAGAGCCGATGTCAATGGGGGTGAGGTCGGTGTCGGCGGCCACCACGCGCACGCGCGAGAGCGCGCAGCCCAGAACTTCGGCAGCCACCTGCGCCGTCATCGTGTCCGATCCCTGGCCGATTTCCGACGCTCCGGTGTACACCACCACGCCGCCGTCTCGGTCCACCTTGATATTGACAGTGGAGTGCGGCATGTCAGACCGAATGATGGAATTGGCCGCGCCGCTCACGTAATGGCTGCAGCCCATGCCCAGGCCACGCCCGCGGCCCAGCTTGCCGCGCCGTTCTTTCCAGCCCGACGCAGCCGCCACCTTCTGCACGCATTCAGGCAGGCCGTAGCTGAGCACGCGCAGGTTGTTCACCGTGATGCAAGGCGGCTTCAGAAAATTCTTCTGCCGGACTTCGTAGGGGTCGAGCCGAAGCCTGGCGCAGATTTCGTCGAGCTGCGACTCGAAAGCAAAGCGCACGTTGACCGTGCCGTGACCGCGCATGGCGCCGCAGGCCGGCTTGTTGGTCAACACGCGGTAGCCGTCGTAGCCTACGTTGGGAATATCGTATATGGCGCCGAGCAGCGCGCCGGAATACAGAATGGTAACCGGACCGTAGGAACAGTAGGCGCCGCCGTCCTGCACCACTCGGGCGCGCACCGCCACCATGCGCCCGTCCTTTTTCACCCCGGTCTTGAGGTCCACAATGGTGCGCGGTCGCCCGCGGTGCGCCCAAAAGACTTCCTCCCGCGTGTAGGTAATCTTCACCGGCCGCTTGGCGGCGCGCGCGGCGATGGCGGCAATAATCTCCAAGGGAATCACTTCGCTTTTGCCGCCGAAGCCGCCGCCCACCAGCGGCTTGATGACGCGAATCTGCGCCATGGGCATTTCCAGCACCAGGGACAGCTTGTGCTGCAGGTAGTAAGGCACCTGGGTGGATGACCACACGGTCAGTCGACCGAGTGTGCCGGTGTGCGGGTCAAGCTCGAACGAGGCCAACGTGGAGTGGGGCTCCATGGCCGCATGCGTGACTTCATTGGCGATGTAGCGGGCTTCGTGGATGTAATCGCTCTCGGCAAACCCCTTTTCCGGATCGCCGAAGACGTGATGGTATTCCTTCTCGATATTGTGCGGGCGGCCTTCGTGGATGAACTCCGCCTCGGACTTCATGGACTGCTCGGGATCGAACCAGGCGGGCAGCAGTTCGTACTCGACCTCAATCAGCTCCAGGGCCTGCTCGGCGATGGCTTCGGTTTCGGCCGCCACGCAGGCGATGTTGTCGCCCACATAGCGCACCTTGTCTACCGCCAGCGCGTGCTCGTCGTGGCCAATGGGAAGAATGCCGTAGGTGACGGGCGCGTCCTGGCCGGTAACCACGGCCACTACGCCTTCGAGCACCAGCGCTTTGGTGGCATCAATGCGCTTGATGCGGGCGTGCGGATAAGGCGAGTGCAGGATTTTGCCAATCAACATGCCGGGGACAGAGAGGTCGTCGGTGTATTTTCCTGCGCCCGTAGTCTTCTCGGCCGCATCCACCATGGCGGTGCGTTTCCCTATGATGGAGAAGCCGTTGGCTGATCCTGAGTCGCTGGTCGTTGATCGGTGGTCGGTTGCCATACTATTTGATCGCCGCCAAGCCATTTTGTTCAGCTTCGATGGCCGATTTAATCGCCTCATACATCTGGTTGTAGCCGGTACAGCGGCACAGGTTCCCACTCAGCGCCTGTTTGATTTCCGCCTCTGTCGGGTGCGGATTGTTGGCCAATAGATATTTCACGGTCATGATGAAGCCGGGGGTGCAGTAGCCGCACTGCGCGCCACCCCAATCGCCATAAGCCTTCTGAATTGCGGCCAGGCTCCCGTGCTCGCTCACACCCTCCACCGTTGTGATGTCCTGCTCCTGGCAGCTCGCGGCCAGGAGCGTACAAGCCAGCATGGGAATGCCGTCCACCTGGACGGTGCAGGCGCCGCAGGAGGAGTCGTCGCAGCCGCGCTTGGAGCCGGTGAGGCGCAAGTCCTCGCGCAGCACGTCGAGCAGCAGCTTGCTGGGCTCAACCGCCAGCTCGTGGGTGCGGCCGTTGACGCGAAGTTGAATGAGTTCTTTTTTCATTTACTAGCCATCAGCAATCAGCACTCTTCATTCAGCCAAGCAGCGACCCCCTCATGGGCTGAATGCTGAGTGCTGACTGCTGAATCTTCATTCAATACCCGTAATCCGTGGCCGCCGCATAGGCGTGCT
The DNA here is from genome assembly GCA_035702725.1 of Terriglobales bacterium. GTDB lineage: Bacteria > Acidobacteriota > Terriglobia > Terriglobales > Acidobacteriaceae > JAICWP01. The sequence goes on from DASSQB010000019.1 coordinate 12,386, forward strand.
GCTTTACGCCTAGCGCTTCTACCCGCGGGCCACCCAGCAATTCCACGTATTGTTCACAATCGGCAATGCCGTGCACCCAGCGCTCCAGCCAGGCGTCGCTCTCCGCCGCAGTTTTTGTTCGCTGGTGATATTCGCGGAAGAAGGTATCATCGCGCTTGTAGTAGCCCTGCACCGGCGAAGGATGCGCCCCGTATGGGCACTCCACCACGGCGGAGACCAGGAACCCCGGAATCACGGTGCGGTTGGGATCGCTGGCAATTACGTCGGGGTCAACGATCTCTTCTGCCACGACGATCACGTGTTTGGCCGCCCGCACCGCCTCCAGCATCACGCCAAAGCTTCCCCAGTTATGGGCGTTGCCCTCGGCATCGGCGCGTTGCGCATGCACGATGGTGACGTCGGGATTGATGGCCCGCACCGCAAGCAGCGGCTCCTTGCCTTCAAACGGTGAAAAGATGCCATAGAAAAAATGATTGCCCTTGGGCACGTCTGAACCCATGGCCGAGCGCGTGGGGATGAAGGGCACGCCCATTGCTCCTGCCTGCAGCGCCAGCGCGATGGAAAAGTTGGTCATGTCGAAGACCTTGATGGCGCCGCTCTCCGCCGCGCGGCGAAAGTTGTAAGCCGAGCCCATCATGACATTGCCTACCCAGGCGGCAACAATTTCGCTGACGCAGCCGCTGGCAATCATCTGGTCGAACAAAATGTCGGAGATGGGCCCGATCAGGCGTAGCCCGCGCTTCTTCTGGCGAATGATCTCATGCCCCGCCGCGAAGGGAATATTCTGCTCCATCTGCAGGCCGAGGGCGACGCTGGAGCCGTCGGGAACAAAGGCGGCAACCGCCTCGCGCATTGTGGTCAGCTTCGACATGGTTCGATTGAGAAACTGTGTAATCGGGTAATTGAGTAAAAGAACCCGCGCAGCCCTTCGTTGTTTTCAAATTACACAATTACCCGATTACGCAATTGCTCAATTATTTTCCTTTCCACGCCGGTTGCCGCTTCTGCATGAAGGCGCTTATCCCTTCCTTGGCATCCTCACTCTGCATCAACTCGTCCAGGTAGATCTTCTCCGCCCGCTCCAGCCCCTTGGTGAAATGTGCTGCATCCCAGGCGTAGAGCGCCTTCTTGGTGAGCTGCAAAGACGACGGGCTGAGCGTTCGCAGGCGCTCGCAGGTCTCCTCCACTAGTTCGTCCAGTTCGCCTTCGGGCACGGCTTCGTTGGCCAGGCCCATGTTGAAAGCGGCGTCGCCGGTGATCTTTCTGCCGGTAAGGATGAGATCGGCAGCGCGCTTCTGCCCCATGACCTGGGCGAGCATGGCGGCGGCCACCGGTGGAAAGCAGCCGAGGCTGATCTCCGGAAAGCCCCAGTTAGCCGACTCGGTGGTAAAAGCCAGGTCGCAAACAGCGGCCAGTTCGGCGCCACCACCCAGGCAGCTACCGTGAACGGCGGCGATGGTCACCTTTTTGGAAGCGGCCAGCATGCGCACCACGCCATGAAAGGTCACCAGCATGTTGCGGACTTTGTCGGGCGTATGGGCGGCCACGTCCACGCCGGCGGAAAAGCCTTTGCCGGCGCCGCGCAGGACGAGGGCTGCAACTTCCGGGCGGGCCTCCACCTCTTCCAGCGCTGCCACCAGTTCCTCCATCATGGGCACGGTGAGCACGTTGACCGGCGGATTATTGAGCACGATGCGGGCGATGGCGCCGTCGTAGTCGAGCGCGATGGTGGAGAAGCGCGATTTCGGTTGGGTAGCCATCTCAATTTCCTCGTGCTGTCCCTAACGGGACTCGGGTTCGTTATTTTGTCAGCTTCCCAGAACTTCCGTCCTGGGCTTTACTATTTCGTCCCTGCGGGACTGATGTTTGCATCATTCGCCCGAAACATCGTCCCCATCACACCTTGAATCGATCGTTCTTTTCTCTGTGCCCTCTGTGTCTCGGTGGTGAATACAAACTTATTTTGTCCAGAAACCTTCCTTGTCGTAGTCGCGTATGACCTGCAGTTCCGCGGCGGTGGGCACAGGCGTGGCGCCAACCTGGCCGGTCTGGCGCAACTTCCATCCTGTGTTGCTCACCACATCTTCCACGCTGACGCCCGGATGCACGGAGGCGAGATAGGCCTCGCCATCCTCGCCGAAGCGCAGCACTGCCTTAGTAGTGATTACCGCCGAGGGCCCGCCACGCGGGAGACCCATCTTCTTACGCCACCCGAGGCCATCGCCATTGCCGGGACTGGTGATGTAGGAAACCCGCTCTGGCAGGCGGCGTTTATCATGCTCCAGCAGCACTACGAAGCGATGCGCCAGCGAAGCAATGTCGCAGGCGCCGCCCGAGCCCGGAAGACGCACAATTCCCTTCCCGGTCTCCACCTGGGTGGAGTTCAGGTTGCCGAAACGGTCCACTTCCGCTGCGCCCAGGAAACCCAAATTCACGCGGCCGGATTGCAGCAGGCTCATCACGGCCAGCATGT
>DASSQB010000020.1:0-2405 GCA_035702725.1 Terriglobales bacterium
CCATCACCGGCAGGACGATATGTGACGGATACTCCCGCGAGCGGTAAATGCGCTGCGTGGCCTGCTGGTAGTCGGCGTCGGTCGCTTTAAAGATGTTGTCGACAAACTTCTGCGGGTTGCGGTCAATGATGGGAAACCACGTGCTCTGCACCTGCACCATGATCCTGTGACCTTTCAGGAAGGTGTGATCGTTGGTGTGCAGGTCAATTTTGTATTCGGTGACCTGGTTGGGAATGATGGGCTCAGGTTTTTCGAAGCTGTTGCGGAAGCGCCCACGGAAAACCTCGTCGGCAATGATCAGCTGGTAGCCGCCCAGCTTGGCGTCGGGCAGGTAATTTTCAGGGTAAACATCAATCAGCTTGACCGCCCAGTCGCTGTCCGTGCCGGTGGTGGAGGCGAACAGGTCGGCGACAATGTCGCCAGCCACGGTTGTGTCCTGGGTCAGGGTGTCCGTTTCCCAGGTGGCCACGTCGGGCCGCGACTGGGCAAAGCGCTGGTCTTCCAGCAGCCAGGTGGGCCAGCCCGGGCCGGGATAAGTGGGAGAGACCGGCCGGTGACGGTAGGGAACGGGATGCGCCGGGTCGGAGATGTAGCTATCGAAGGCCTCGGCTGCCGCTCCGCCCGGCGGATCGAATGAAAGCTTGTCGCCTTCCCGGAAATAAAGGTTGCATGACTCGGCCTGGCGTGGCGGCCAGGAGTCGTACTGCTTCCACTGGTCGCTGCCAGTTTCAAAAGTAAGCGCTTCATGTAGTGGCAGCTGGCCCTTATCCTTCAGCCAATACGCGAACCACGGCGCCTGGATATTGGCACGAAAGTACTGGCCGGTGTTGCTGCCGAAATCAATTGCGCCCAGAGTGCGCCCAGCGCCGCGTGCCCATCCCCCATGGTTCCAAGGGCCGACCACCAGGTAATTCAGGTGCTTGGTATCGTTCTCCTCCAGTAACTCGTAAATTTTCAATGGGCCGTAGAAATCTTCCTGATCCCACCAGCCGGCCACGTTAAGGTCGGGCACAGTGAGATTCTTCAAGTAAGGCCAGAAGGCCAGCTTCTTCCAGAAATCGTCGTAGTTGGGATGCTCGACAAAGTCATCCCAGGTGGGCAGCTTGCCGTGGAAATACCGGGCGTTGGCGTTGGAGAGCGCGCCCAGGCGGAGATACCACTCGTAGGTGTCGTAGCGGTCGAATTTGAAGGAGAAATTTTCGTGCGTGGTTTCCATCAGCGCCGCGTACTCGAAGCCATAGCTGAGACGGAAGGCGCCGTTGTGGTGGAAGTCGTCGCCCAAGAACTGGTCTTCGGGCGAGGCCTGCTCGGACACCGCCTTGAGCGCGGGGTGCGGGTCGAGCATGGCCATGGTGGTCAGCCAACCGCCATAGGAGATGCCCAGCATGCCCACGCGGCCGTTGTTGTGCGGCAGGTTCTTGAGAAGCCAGGCAATGGTGTCGTATGTGTCGGTGCTCTCGTCAATAGCTTTGGGGTCGCCGGGGTCGCGCGGCGGACGGTTCATGACAAACTGGCCTTCCGATTTGTAGCGCCCGCGAATGTCCTGCAGCACGAAGATGTAGCCTTCGCGGATCAGGTCGTCGTAACTAGCCAGCGCCCGGCTGAAGCCTTTCTTGTCGTCGTCGAGGCCGTAGGGCGTGCGCTCCAGGATAAAGGGCAGCGGGGCACGCACGGTCTTAGGCACATAGATTTCGGTGTGCAGGCGGACGCCGTCGCGCATGGGAATCATGACGTCCTGCTTGCGGAAGGTGCTGCCGTAGTCGGGCGATTTTTGTGCGACGACGGTGAGAGACAAAAAGAAAGCAATCAGTGCGGTGACAAAAAGCGAGTGGGTGGGCAAGATTTTGGCAGGCACGCTAATCTCCATCAAGGAACTGGCGAGAACGCGAAACAATATCACAGAGATTCTCCTTGCCGGCCGAGCACAGCCTGTGTTGGTGGCCAACCCGACGGCCCTGTATCATGAACGGCTCAGCATCTCGAACTCAGTGTTTGTGATTGGCGGAGGCGAGACGCCTCCGCGATAGCCGGCGAGACGCCGGCGCTACGAGAAAAATCATGCGTGGATTGCAAGAGAAACGCGTCCTCATCACCGGCGGCGCCAGCGGCATTGGCGCGGCCACCGCAGCCCGGTTCCTGGAGGAGGGCGCGCGCGTGGTGGTGCTCGACCGCGACGTCAAAGCCGGGGAGCGGATCGTACGGAAACTGCCGGCTCTTTCGGGAGTGGTGAACGCCGACGTTGCCCGCCTGGAGCAGGTGAAGGCCGCCTTCGCCAAGGCCATACAGATGATGGGCGCCGTGGATGTGCTCATCAACAATGCCGGGATCAGCATCCGGCACGACTTCCTCGACATCACCCCTGAAGAATGGGACAAGGTGCTGGCTGTGAACCTGACTGGAGTGTT
>DASSQB010000021.1:0-7125 GCA_035702725.1 Terriglobales bacterium
ATACTTCACTACTGCGCCCTGATCTGCGCCCCTGCCTTCGCCCGTTCCCCTGTCCCAATCCGCGACCTGGCTACATCCGCCAGTGCCGCAATCAGCGTAGGCGAATCATTTAGCGATTCCGCCCGCCACAGCCGCATGCCGTTCTTCTCCGCGAACTCCCGGAACATGATGTCTACGTCGTAGAGCACTTCCACGTGATCGCACAAAAAACCAATGGGCTGCACAAAAACGCCACGGTGCCCTTTTGCTTTGACCCGTAGAATCGTTTCCTCTACCGTCGGACCCAGCCATGCTCCGCCCGACATGCCCTGGCTCTGAAAGGCAAATGTCCAGTCATCGGCTGGGAGCGCGGGCACTTCCATGGCCACCAGCGTCGCCGTCTCGCGCGCCTGCTCTTCATAAGGATCGCCCTCCGCTATGGTGCGCTGCGGAACACTGTGCGCAGTGAAGATCACCGGCACGCGCGTGCCCATCTCCCGGCAGGCACGCTCCCATCCCGCGCGCAACTTTTCGGCGAAGGCCCGCGCCAGCAGCGGGTGATCGTGCCAGTTATCAATGAACTCCACTGGGAAGGGCGGCCTGCCCTCGCCCAGCACCGCCCGGCGGTAGAGTCCCACGCTGGTGCGCGAGTCGTGGGGCGCCAGGCAGATGGCGATGGCGCGCTGCACGCCGTCGCCGGCCATGGTGTGTACGGTATCGGCAATGAACGGTTTCCAGTTGCGCATGCCCACGTAGACCGACACATTCAGTTCGCGGGCCAGAGCCTCCGCCTGCTTCATCGTGTATTCCGTGAGGGGGGAACGTCCAATCAGGCTGTAGCGATGCTTGATCTCCTCCACCACATTAGGCGGCAGCGGCCGCCCTCCGGTCACCTTGAGGAGAAATTCCGGAACTCCCTCGACCGAATCGGGCGTGCCATGCGCCAGCAAAAGCACGGCGATTCTGTCAGCCTGTGACCCGCTCATTTCGACACCGCCGCGGTCTTCGCCGCATACTCACGCACAAAGCGGGCCAGGTCGCGCACGTTTTCCACCGGCGTGTCCGGCAGAATTCCATGGCCCAGATTGAAAATGTGTCCCGGGCGCCCGCCGGCGCGCCGCAGCACGTCCTCGGCCCGGGCACGCAGTTCCTTCCAATTCGCAAACAGCGCCACCGGATCCAGATTTCCCTGTACCGCTCCCTGGTAGCCCAGGCTGGCCCAAGCATCGTCCAGTCCGATGCGCCAGTCCACGCCGATTACCTCCGCACCCGTTTCCTTCATCGCCGGCAGCAGCGTGGCGGTATCGGTGCCGAAGTAAATCACGGGCACCGCGGTGCGTTGCACGTTGCGCAGCAATTCTGTTGTGCGCGGCAGCACGTACCGGCGGTAGTCTTCGGGAGCCAGGCATCCCACCCAGCTGTCAAATATTTGGATCACGTCCGCTCCCGCTCGCGCCTGCTGCTCGGCATATTCGCTGAGCACCGCCACCAGCTTGCCCATCAGTTCATCCCAGGCCTCGGGCGAGCAATACATCAGCTTCTTGGTTTCCACGTAATTACGCGACCCACCGCCCTCGACCATGTAGCTGGCCAAAGTGAAGGGAGCGCCGCAGAAGCCAATCACCGGCAGTTTTTCTCCGAAGTGCCGCACCACCAAGCGCACCGCTTCGGACACATAGGAGAGATCGGCAACGCGATCGGTGCGCAGCCGTCGAATATCGCCGGGATTGCGCAGCGGCGCCTCGATCACCGGGCCTTCGCCGCCGGCGAAATGAAACTTCAGCCCCATCACCTCGAAAGGCAGCAGCAGGTCGGCGAAGATGATGGCCGCGTCCACGCCCAGGGCTTCTGCCGCGGTGATTGTGACCTCAGCCGCCAATTTCGGCTGCTTGCAGATTTCCAGCAGGCTGTGGTGTTTGCGCACGTCGCGGTATTGCTTCATGTAGCGCCCTGCCTGGCGCATGAACCAAACCGGTGTGTGCGGCGTGGCTTGCGCCTTGCAAGCTTGGACAAAGGCGGAATTCGGCGCGGACATGAACCTTCAATTTAGCATGTCGCGCCCCGGGCAGGGTTCGGCGCCGGGCGGCGCCAGAGTCGCGGTTGAACCCTGAGTCAGGCCCTTCCTGGTGGCGTCCGGCTGAGCAGCCGATATTCCAGAAACCGGGCCGCCAATGCCGGGCTTATTGCAGCCTCGTGAGGCTGTGCAATTCGTACCACCTCCCCGCGGCACAGCACCTCGGCCCCGCCGATGCCTTCTATCTCAATGGGCAACACCAGGTTGATTTCCAGCTCCGACCGTGGCTGCAGCCACTGCTCGGCATGAAACAGCACCCCGGATCGGCTCACATTTTCAGTCGTCCCCTGCCGCCAGCGCGTCTCTCCCGGAAGGCGGTAACGCAGCGGCAGGCGCACGGGCAGGCGCGGGGCGCGGTCCTCCGCCCACAGTTGCAGCTGCCCTTTCTCCACGCCGAACTCGCGCGGCTGCCGCTCCCGGCTCTCCAGCACATCGCGCACTTTCTCCGTCAACGTCTGTTCCGTGAACGGCTTCTGCAGGAATGCCAGCCCCGGTTCCAACTCTCCATTCTGCTGGATGGTGCGTTCTGTGTATCCCGACATGTAAATCACCGGCGTGCCCGGGCGCAGCCGCAGCAGCCGCCGCGCCAGTTCGCGTCCGTTCATATCGGGCATGACGATGTCGGTCAGCAGCAGGTGGATCCGGCCCGTGTACTGAGCCACGATGTCCAGCGCCACGCGCCCGCCCTCCGCCTCCAGCACCGTGTAGTCCTGCCGCTCCAGGAATCGCCGCACCAGCTCGCGCAGCGTGGGTTCATCTTCCACCAGCAGAATGGTTTCCTTGCCGCCCGCCGCTTTCCTTGCCTGAGCGGCCACTTCTACCGGCAACTCCGGTTCTCTTACCCGGGGAAAATAAATCTTGAAAGTCGTGCCCTGCCGCGGCTCGCTATACACCCAGATGTAGCCCCCGCTCTGCTTGACGATGCCATACACCGTCGAGAGCCCCAGCCCCGTGCCCTGTTGTCCCTTGGTGGTGAAGAAAGGCTCGAAGATGTGAGATTGCGTCTCCTCATCCATGCCGGCTCCCGTGTCGCTGATGGAAAGCACGACGTACTCGCCTGCCGGCATCGAGGTGCGCTTCTGGGTATAGCTCTCCTCCAGCGTCACATTGGCCGTCTCCAGAATAATTTTTCCACCCTGCGGCATGGCGTCGCGCGCATTCACCGCCAGGTTCAGAATCACCTGCGCCAGCTGTCCCGGATCGGCCTTGATGCGCCCCAGTTCCGGCCCCGCCACATTCACCACCTGTATGTCTTCTCCGATCAGCCGCGGCAGCATCTTCAGGTTGTCGAGCACCAGCGCATTCAGATCGAGCACCTTGGGCGAAAGCACCTGCTTGCGGCTGAAGGCCAGCAGTTGCCGGGTGAGCGAGGCGGCGCGGTCCGCTGCCTTGCCGATCTCCGTGGCGGCCTTGCGCAAAGGGGACTCGCCCTTCAGTTCCTCGAGCAGCATCTGGGTGTAGCCGGAAATCACCATGAGCAGATTGTTGAAGTCGTGGGAGATGCCGCCGGCCAGCCGTCCGATGGCTTCCATCTTCTGCGCCTGGCGGAACTGCTGCTCCAGCATGCGGCGCTCGGTGATGTCTTCCGCCACCAGTTCGTAGGAAGACACCGCATCATCCGTCACCGGCCGTCCCGAGAGCCGTACCACGATGGGCTTTCCCTGCCGGTTCTTCCATTCTGCTTCCATGTCGTGAAAGTGCTCGTCCGCGCCGAAATTTCGTTGCAGGTCGCTGGAGCGCTGGCTGTCGGCGTACAGGTCGGCCAGCAGGTTTCGTCCCAGCAGCTCTGAGGGCGAAACATAGCCCAGCATCATCAGCAGCGCCGGGTTCACCTGCAGAATGGTGCCGTCACGCGCGCAGCGGCATATGCCTATAGGCGCGTTGTGTACCAGGGACCGGAAATTCGACTCCGAATGCATTAATGCCTCCTGCAGGGAACGAAGGGCAGCATTGAACCAGCACACCAGTAGTGCCAGCAGCAGGAATAGAACCAGTTCGATCAGTTCGCCGCGATGTCCGTAATGCGGCTGATTGCTGGGATAAAAGAAAAGCAGGCCGGCCAGCAGCGATAGCGCGGTGGAAAATAAACCCAGCTTCCAGCCGCCGTACCACGCGCTCACCATCACCGCCAGCGTGAACACCACCAGCCTGGTCTCTACGAAATTGGAGAGCAGCAGAGTAAGCGATAGGGCCAGGCCAGTGATGGCGATGGCCAGCGCGATGCGCGCCGCCGCCGGTCGTCTGGGCGGAACGCGAAAAGTGCGTTGGATGGGGATGTCCACACGCATGCAGCACCTGACGGAATGCTAGTTCAGTTGATGATTTCAGCCCACTTACTGAGGTGCAACGGGCAGTGGCCATCTGGACAAGACACAATTGGACGGAAGGCGTGCAACCTTTTTCGCAACCTACTCATGGCAGTGAACTCACAATTTTTGGATAGGCGCGCCTCCATTATCGTTGCTTTACTACCTTGGTTCTCATCAGGTGCCGTTTTGTTCCGGCCGGTGGCGGCCCGCTGACATTCACTGCAAACATTCGCAATCACCTTGCTCAAGGTCTCACGTGTGGTTTCAGTATTAGAAGGGCAGCGGAGTAGCAGGTTTGGTAGAAACGTGAAACTTGAAACTTGCTTCTAGAACTCTATGGTGACAAAGCGCGCGGTGTTGGCTCCCACGTTTTTGAACTGCCGCTGTCCCCGGCTCAGCCACTTTACTTCTCCCGGCTCCAGCGTAAGAACCGAATCCGGCCCGCTAGCTTGCTCATCCTGCAACTGCACGCGGGTGAGTGACACCAGCAGGCTGTCATCGCGGTAACTGGCCCCCACGAAGCCTTCTCCCGGCGGCAACGAGGAGCCGGCTAGCGTGGCTCCGCCAATGGAGAGAGCCCATAACTGCGGCAGGTGCCGCGACGAACATCCGCAGATGCTCCTCTCCACCTCGCCGGAGCAGCCGCATTCGCCCGCCTCCACCCCGTGCGACTTGAGCGCCACCACGATGAAGCGCGCCTTCGCCCCGCTGCTGTTCGCCAGTTCCTGCACGCTGAAGCTGCGCAGCACACGCACCTCGCCGCTGTTCAACTGCACGTCTTTGCTGGCTCCCTCCGCCGGTAGTAGCGTGAGCGTGGAATCTTCCAGCGCAATTACCACCACGTCGTATATGTTCTGCCGCAGGCGAACGTGGGTGGCCGGCGGCAGACCCAGGGCAAAGACTTCCACAATGTGATTGGCCAGCAACAGTTCGAATTTTCCTGTTGCCGGTTCCCGGTTGGGAACAAACACAAGACACAGCATGCACAAGGGCAGCATTCGCCGGCGGAGCCGGGGTGTGGCGCGATATGAGGCGTTCATGAAGTCTGAGTCGCGGGCTGGATTCTCAGCCCGTGTCCTTCTTCCGCTCATATTAAGACGGACCTGCCTTGGCCGGGATAGCAGGCACGAAAACCCTGTGCCCAGTCCGGTTGGCAGGCTGGCGCCAGCGTCGCGCCGGCCTGGGCGCACTGGGGCAGCGATGGGGCCTTAGCTGGCGGCGGGCTGGCTACGGAAATCTCCCCCGTAACTTCCCCTATTGTCCTAAAGGACAATTGCGCTCCCTGCCTGCATGGGCTCATCATGGAGCCGCGCCGCCTCATCAGTCCTATGCGCTCGTCTTTTTCTATCGCGGCACCGGCGGTGCGCAGTTGCATTGCCGAACTGAAGGAAGGCATTCAGAGTCGCCGTCTCTGTCCATTTTGCGACCTGCCATGGCTCTGTTTGGCCGCGTTCACCTATTTCGTCAAAAGCTGCCTTTTGCACCGTCGGCAGTCTCCGCGCAGAACCTTCCTTGATGGTGAGTCCGCGGAAGTCTGCCAGTGCCCCCATTGTGTGCACACGCGGCATCACCCGCAGGCAGCTTGAGCCCGTGCTGCTGTTTGACTCGCAGCGCCACCCTGAGGGTTCGCCTGGTTGCTACAATCTTTGGTTCCTTCATGCCGCGAATCAGCCCAGCCGCGCTGTCAGACGCCCGCATCATCGCGGCCTACGCCACCTTTGCCGCCAGCTACCTGGTCTTTGCCCTGGGCAAGTTTCCCGGCATGAAGATTGACCGCCCCGGCGCGGCCATCATTGGCGCCGTGCTGATGGCGGCGTTTCGCATCGTGAGCCCGGCGGGGGCGTTGCGCGCCATTGACTTCACCACCATCGTGCTGCTGTTCTCCATGATGCTCATCGTCGGCAACCTCCGCCTGGTGGGCTTTTTCGAGTGGATCACGCGCCTGGTGCTGCGCTGGGTAAAGCCGGTGCACCTGCTGCCCACGGTGGTTGTCACCTCCGGCGTTCTTTCCGCGTTCTTTGTCAATGACATCATTTGCCTGGTCATGGTGCCGCTGGTGCTGGCCGTGTGCCGGCGCATGAATGTGCGTCCACTACCCTACCTGCTGGCCGTAGCCACGGCGTCCAACATCGGCAGCGTAGCCACCATCACCGGCAATCCGCAGAACATGCTGATCGGGTCGTTCTCCGGCATCTCCTACCGCTTCTTTATTGCTCATATGGCGCCCATCGCGGCGATCGGCCTGTTCGTGGATTGGGCCATCCTGCACTGGCTCTATGTGCCGCATGAAACTCCCCACCCGGCGGTGGCGCAGGCGGTGGAGGAAAAACCGCTGCAGCGCGCGCAGCTGGGCAAGCCCGCCGTGGTCGTGGCCCTGGTGGTTGCAAGCTTCTTCGCCGGCGTTCCCCCGGCCTTGATGGCCGCCATCGGGGCCGCCCTGCTGCTCATCACCCGCACCCTGGAGCCGCGCAAGCTTTACCAGGAAATTGACTGGGGGCTGCTGGTCTTCTTTATAGGACTGTTCGTGATTGTGGGCGGCGCGCAGCAAGCGGGCCTGGTGCAGGAGCTGCTGGACCTCGCCCGGCCCTGGAACCTGCAGAATTCCGCCGTCTTCACCGTGGTCACCGCGGTGCTGGGCAACATTGTGAGCAATGTGCCCGCGGTCATGCTGCTCAAGTCGCTGGTGCCGGGCTTTGCCCACCCGCACACCGCCTGGCTGATTTTGGCTATGGCCAGCACGCTCTCCGGCAACCTGACTATTAC
>DASSQB010000022.1:0-13610 GCA_035702725.1 Terriglobales bacterium
GTTCTTGCCCGCAGGTGGTCATATACGCGCTCCTGGGCCAGCGCCGTCATAGCGGGTTTTTGCTTGCTATGCGCATTCGACCGGCTTGCCTACATCTGGATTTACATCCATCGCTTAATGCTCAACCGGAACACGGTACCCACCATGCAACTTTACGGTGAGGTGCTGACGGGCCATCCGCTGCTCTATTTGCTCGACATCGCCTCTCTGTGCGGTATTTGTCTGGGCATGGTGCTCCTCTTGGTCGAGGAGCATGCACGCACGGAGGGCGCCTTATGGCAGAGCGACAATCATAGCCGCGAAATTGCCGCCACCAACTCTGCGCTGCAATCGGAGGTGATGGAACGCCGTATCGTCGAATCTGCCCTGCGCGAAAGCGAGGACCGTTATCGCGACCTGGTTGTGCACAGCCAGGATCTGCTCTGCACTCATGACCTGGAGGGCAAGTTGCTTTGGGTGAATCCTGCTCCCGCCCGCGTTCTGGGATATGAAGTTGAGGAACTTCTGCACATTTCGCTCCCCGAGCTCATCCCCCCCGAATTTCGTGAACAGTTCTGGGCTTATATCGCCAGAATTCGCAAGAATGGGGTAGATACAGGGTATCTCTGCCTTATGACCCGCGGTGGTGAACGCCGGGTTTGGGAATACCACAACACTCTGCGAACCGAAGGTCTTGCAGCGCCCATCGTGCGCGGTATGGCCCACGACGTTACCGAGCGCAAACTGGCCGAGCGCGCCCTGCGCGACAGCGAACAGCAGCTTCGTCAAGCGCAGAAAATGGAGGCGGTTGGACGCCTCGCGGGGGGCATCGCTCACGATTTCAACAATCTTCTACTGGCGATCACGCTCAATCTTGAGCAGGCGCTGCGCCAGGTCAAGCCGGGGGATCATTTCCTTATGGATTACCTGGACCAGGCCTTGAATGCCGCCTTCAGCGCGGCCTCAGTCACTCGCCGGCTGTTAACCTTCAGCCGCCGCCAGGTTTTCCAGACGCAACCGGTGAACCTTAACGACGTCGTCGTCACTACCAAGGAACTTTTTGATCGTTTGGGTGGTGAGAACATCCACATTGATTTGCGGCTTGAGCAGGACCTGGGTCAGGTCAACAGCGACCCGGTGCAGTTGCAGCAAGTCATTCTCAACCTGATGCTCAACGCCCGCGAAGCCATGCCCCAGGGTGGGCAGATTCTGATCACCACAGGGGAAGTCGAACTCCAGCAGATTCCTGCCAAGGAACATTTCACTTCTGTGCCCGCGTCCGGCCGCTACATAGTGCTGGAAGTCTGCGACACCGGCGGGGGCATGAGCGAAGACACCCTCTCCCATGCCTTCGAGCCCTTTTTTACTACCAAGGAATCCGCCGCCACCTCCGGCCTGGGGCTGCCGATTTGCTATGGCATCGTGACGCAGTGCGCCGGGCATATTTCCATACAGTCCCAATTGGGGCGTGGTACCACGATTCGGGTTTATCTGCCCCTGCTGCAGGTATCCGTTGCCGAACCACCCTCCCCGCCTCAACTTGCTCCAGCTGCTCCCGTCCCTTCCCATTCCGCACAGACTGTGTTGGTGGTGGACGATACGGAGGTGGTGCGCACCGCCGTGGCGCGGGACTTGCGAGGCGTTGGCTATGCCGTGCTGGCCGCTTCCAATGCCACCGAGGCGCTGCTGCTTAGCGATCAGCAAAAAGGGCCCATCCATCTGCTGGTGGCGGATATGGTCATGCCCGGCATGAACGGGCGGGAACTGGCGCGCCATCTCCTGCGCAAGCGTCCCAACCTGAAAATCCTGTTTATGACCGGCTACGACAAAGACACCATCGCCTCGGAAGATCCCATGGACGCCTCCGAACCGGTTCTCTATAAGCCTTTCAGCTCGCTGGAACTGTTTGCCGCCCTGGGCAAACTGCTGGATAAAGATGCGGCCTGACCGAAGCCGCTAGCTCGTGCCCTGTCACTTAATTTTCAGTTGTGTCGCCACGTACAATGTTGCTCCGGAAAGCATACGGAGACCGTTATGCATCTGGTCGAAAGAATGGTTCTCCAGCATGAGCATCACGACGTGTTCAACTAGGATCAGCATCAGGCAAGTTATCGAATTTTTACCGATTCCTAACCGGCTGAAATCTCAACAATTCCGCCGATCAGAACGAATTCGCTTTTCTGGTTGCAGATTGCACCCGCCTGTGTATGCTTTCAGCCTACGGCCGATCCCGCTCTGCCGGTTTAGAGGGGATTTCGTGAAAAGACTTATCCCACGGCGGCCATTTCTTACCTCGCGGACGCTTTCGGAGATCCCACTCCGGGCTGCGGTAGCTGATTTACGCGCCGTTCTCAGCTCAATGATTCTAAGGCCGGCCGCAGCTTCGGTATTGTCGGTTGTTCAAATGCGGCCAATCAGATTCTACGGCGAATGAGGATTCATGCTTCTATCCGCAATTACTTGAGAGGAGAGTTCACCATGCAGCAACCAGGAAAGGTCCTTTGTTCCATTCTGCCGCCCCACATTCTGCGGAAGCTCGCCGACAAGCCCGAGCTGCGCGACCGCGTTCTGCACAATATAGCCACCACGGAACGGTTGCGGGGTTTTCGCCAGGCATTCGTTATGCGCACGCTGGCGCCACAGGCGGGGACGAAGCACCGCACCATCTTCGATGCCAAAAACGGCACCAATCTTCCGGGAACACAGGTTCGTGATGAAGGCGATCCGCCCAGCGGCGATGTGGCAGTCAATGAAGCTTACGATTACTCCGGTGATACCTACGATTTCTATCTCCAGGTGTTCAATCGTAATTCGGTTGACGATCACGGACTGCCCCTTAATTCCACGGTTCACTATGACAATGGGTACGACAACGCGTTCTGGAATGGCGAACAGATGATCTACGGCGATGGGGACGGGCAATACTTCCAGCGCTTCACCATCTGTCTGGATGTGATTGGCCACGAGCTCACACACGGCGTCACCCAGAACGAAGCCCAGCTGGTTTACAGTGGCCAGCCGGGAGCGCTCAACGAATCTATTTCCGATGTCTTCGGCTCGCTGGTGAAGCAGTGGGTAAATAACCAGACGGCCGACCAAGCCGACTGGCTGATTGGGGCGGGACTGTTCACCAATGCAGTCCAGGGCAAAGCGCTGCGCTCCATGTCTGACCCAGGCACGGCTTACGACGATCCGAACATTGGCAAGGACCCGCAGCCTGCGAACATGGCTGATTATGTGAACACGACTCAGGACAACGGCGGAGTGCATATCAACTCCGGCATTCCCAATCGCGCTTTCTGCCTGGCAGCCAGGGCGATCGGCGGCTATGCGTGGCAGAAAGCAGGCTTGATCTGGTACCGGACTTTGACCGGCGCTCTCAACCCCAACGCAGACTTTCAAACCATGGCCAACGCTACCACCACCGTGGCAGGAAACCTGTTCGGACAGGGCAGCAACGAACAGAATGCAGTGCGCGATGCGTGGAGCACGGTTGGCATCGCCCCGACTGCCACCCAGCTGGCCGCTCTTTCGGCGCCGGCAAGGGCTGGTGCGAGAGGCCGGGGGAGAGCTGCCGCCTGAGAAGCTGGGAACAAGGTCGAACTCGGCCGTGGCTTTTTGTGGCGCCGTGCGCTGCGGTGGCAGCGCTGGCTTTGCCAGGCGCGGCCGAGCTAGACTCCTTTTATGCAGATCAAGCTTGAGCGCAGCGGTGGGTTCACGGGAATACCGCAGACCCACAGCGTCTCGACTGACCAGTTGCCGCCGGACGAAGCCCAGCAGGTCTCTGATCTGGTGCAGAAGGCTGGATTCTACGAATTGCCGGCCACCATCCGCTCAACTCAGCCCGGTGCGGACCGATTTCAGTACGACCTAACGGTCGAGAGTGAACGTGGCGCCCACAAAATTACGGTTGACGAGGGCGCGGTTCCCTCCCAGTTGCGGCCTTTGCTCGACTGGATGAAAAAATCAGGCCGCACTCGTGGCGGCAGGTAACTACGTGTTTCTGCCACCGGCCTGAAGTTCCCCTGCCAGCCAGCAGGCTCGTTTCCGATTCTTAGAAGAATCTGGTGGCGGCGGAAGGACTCGAACCTTCGACCTACGGATTATGAGACCGTCGCTCTAACCACCTGAGCTACACCGCCACACGGTAAACGGTTCGAAACAAAAGACTTCCAATGCTTCAGCGGGAAGAGGACGCCGCCGCTCCGGTCTCGCTTCGGCAGCGTTTGGCAAATTCCATCTTTGATTTTATCAAACCGTCCGGATCGTCGGTTATTCCGCACCCGTCGCGACATCCGCGGCGCCGCGCGCGTAGACCGCGTGATCGGGCTGGGTTACGAATAGCGGCCGGAGCGGTACCCTCCTGCCGACTTGCCAATTCAATGCGCCGCACAGGAAACTGGCTGCTCGCCATGAAAGTGCTAGCGGTCATTCCCGCGCGCCTGGAATCTACACGCTTAGCACGCAAAGTGCTGCGCACTATCGCCGGGCAGCCAATGCTTGGTCGCGTGTACCAGGGCGTGCGGAGCGCGAAGGCGTTGGCTGACGTCATCGTCGCCACCGACTCGCAGGAAATCTCGAACTTGTGCCGCGAGCGCGGCTGGCATGCGCACCTGACTTCGGCTTCCTGCCGCAGCGGCACCGAGCGCGTGCGTGAAGTTTCTCAGTCGGTGGCAGCCGACGTTTACATCAATGTGCAGGGGGACGAGCCCATGGCGCGCGCGGAGCACATCAACTCGCTGATCGAGCTAATGAAGGATCCTGCGATTCAGGTGGGCACGCTTAAGACTCCCTGCGCAGCCCCGGACATCAACAATCCGCACGCGGTGAAAGTGGTGACCGATTCCACCGGCCGCGCCCTCTATTTTTCCCGCGCCACCATTCCTTACGATCGCGACCGCGCCGGCGCCCGCTACTACAAGCACCTGGGCTTCTATGCCTACCGAAAGGCGGCGCTCGACCGGTTTGTTGCCTTACCGGAGTCGTCGCTGGAACAGAGCGAGCGGCTGGAGCAACTGCGCTTTCTGGAAAACGGCATCCCCATTCACGTGGCGGAAACGCCCTTTGACACCATTGGAGTGGATACGGAGGAAGATCTGCGGCGGGCCGAAGAACTGCTCAGTGGGCGCTGACCGGTTCACCGTCATCGTGGGCATAGGCGCGCGCCGCCTCGATGCGCTTGGAAATAGCGGGGTGGGAATGGAACAGCACTTCCACCAGGCGCGAGGGCGAGCGCTCCGCCAGATTCTGATCGGCCAGCTTGTTCATGGAGCTGATGAACGGCTCCACGCTGCCGATGGATTCGAAGCAATACTGGTCGGCCTCGCGCTCCTTTTGCCGCGAATAGGCGTTCAGCACCGGCATGAGAATCAGGGAGAGCACGGTCGAGACCAGCGCCAGCAGCGGCAGGTTGGCAAAGTCGGCCAGCGACTCGAACATGTGCCGGTCGAAAACGGCGTAGCGCAGCACCTCATTGGCTGCCCAGAAGCCGATGAAGGTGACTGCAATCTCCAGCAGGATGCCCTTCAAAATGTGGCGGCGCACGTGATGGCCCAGTTCGTGGGCCAGCACCGCTTCAATTTCGTCGTCGGAATAGTTGGTGAGCAGCGTGTCCGCCAGGATGATGCGCCGCGTCTTGCCCAGCCCGGTAAGGGCGGCGTTGGCCTTCTTGCTCTTCTCTGAGAGCTTCCACTCGTAGACGCCGCGCACCCGCGTCCCAGCATGCTCGCTTAAGCGCACCAGGCGTTGTTTCAACTCGTCCCGCTGCAATGGCTGAAATTTGTAGAAGATGGGGAACAGCACTACCGGGGCGATCTGCGCCAGAGCCACGAAGAGCACGATAAACGCGCCCCAGGCCAGTAGCCACCACTGCCGCGGCCACATGCGCAGCACGTAGTAGATAATCTCGGCCACGATGCCGGCAAAAACGATGCTAAGCAGGAATCCTTTCACCTGGTCCCAGAGCCAGGAGCCCAGCTTCTGGTTCGACAAATGAAAGCGGTGTTCCAGATAGAAGCCGTAGAGGTCCAACCCGAAGCCCAGCGCCTTGCCGATAACCAGCAGCATGCAGATGTAAACGAAGAGAGCCAGGGAGTAGATTTGCCAGGCGCCAAGGTAGGAAAAGTCGCGCAGGTTGCGGGTCCAGCCCGTGGCCAGCAGTACGACGAGCATGGCCAGGCCGAGCGCAAAATCGGCAATACCCAGGCGACGGCGGATGCGGTTGTAGCGCCGCGCCTGGGGCGTATCGGGTTGCGCCGTACTGGCGGTGGGAAAAGTCATAAATAAGAATCAGCACTCAGCCGTCAGCATTCAGCCGGTCAACCTTGGGCTGGTTACACCGGTAGACAGCTAGTAAGCCACTCGGTTCGCTGGCTGAATGCTGAGTGCTGACTGCTGGTTTTTTTCACGCTGCCGCTTTCTGCAGCACCATGGACTCGCCGCTGGCCAGCATCTCCTTCACCAGCTCCGGCGAAGCTGCCTCGGCATAAAGCCGCAGCAGCGGCTCCGTTCCGGAGGCGCGCAGCAGAATCCACGCCTCGGCTCCCTTGCCGTTGGTGGGCGCATCGAGAAACAGCTTCACTCCATCCAGCCCTTCTTTACGCACGATGCGGTAGCTCCCCAACTCCGTGAAGCGCTCCGAGCGCGCCCGCTCGATGGCCGCCATCTTGACATCATCCGGGATGTGCAAATCGCGGCGCCCATAATAATGTTCGCCGAATTCGCGCTGCAAGTCGAGAACCAGTTGGCCCAGGGTCTTACCTTCGTCAGCCATTACGTTGGCCAAAAGTAGCGAATTCAGGATGCCGTCGCGCTCCGGCAGGTAACGTGAGTAACCAATGCCGCCCGACTCCTCGCCGCCAATGACAATTTCGCGTTCCATCATCAGGTCGGCAATGTACTTGAAGCCGATGGGGCACTCCAGCAGCTTGCGCCCGTAGCGCACGGCAATACGGTCCAGCATGCGCGTAGTGTTGAAAGCGCGCACCACGTCGCCCGGCCACTTTTTGCGCTCCAGCAGCCAGCGCAACAGCACGGAAAAGCACTTGTGCGAATCCACAAAGCTGCCATCTTCGGCCACTGCGCCGATGCGGTCGGCGTCCCCGTCCGTGGCCAGGCCGGCATGGCAGCCTTCGCGCACCACGGTTTCCTGCAGCAGGGCCACGTGCGGCTCGATGGGTTCGGGATTGATGCCAGGAAACAGTGGGTTCACCTCGCTGCGGATGGCGACGTACTTCACACTGTGGCGGTCGAAGATGCTGGCCAGCACGCCCCGGCCAGAGCCATGCATGGTGTCAATGGCCAGCTTGAAGTTGGCTTTGGCAATTTTCTCCAGGTCGGCGAACTGGCAGATGGCCTCCACGTAAGGAGGCTTCAGGTCTACACGCTCAATCTTGGCAGGCACGCCTTTGGGGGCGGCCTCCGCGTGCAGCTCTTCTTCAATCTTCTTGATGATGGCGGGCGTGGCTGAGCCGCCAAAGCGGCCTTTGAACTTCACCCCGTTCCAGTTGAACGGATTATGGCTGGAGGTGATCATCACGCCGCCGGCCGCGCTCCGCTGCTTAACCGCGTATGAAACCGCCGGAGTGGGGGTGTAGTCGTTGGCCAGCGCGACCGGAATGCCGGCTCCAGCCAGCACCTCGGCAGCTACTTCGGCGGCTCGCGGCGAGGCAAACCGCGTGTCGTAGCCCACGATCACGCCTCGGCGAGCCTCCTCGTACTTCAGAACGTAGGAAGCAATCGCATTCGCCACCCTGCGCACGTTGTCAAAAGTGAAATCGTCGGCGATTACGCCGCGCCATCCGTCGGTACCGAATTTGATTTGGGTCATGTATTAGCTGCTAGTAGCTGCCCTTACACCAGCTTCGACATCTTCTTCTCATCCAGATACTTCACCACTTTGCCTACATCCTGCGCCTGCTCGCGGGTGGTAATCAGCAGCGCGTCCTCGGTCTCGACCACCACCAGATTATTCACGCCCACGGTAGCCACGAATTTCCCCGGCGCATGCACGTAATTGCCTTCCGCATCCAGGGTAAAGCTGCGGGCGCCGTGGATCACGTTTTCGGCTCCATCCTGCCTCGGCTTGGCCTTGTACTCGTAGAGCGCTGCCCACGAGCCCAGATCGTTCCACCCCACGTCCACGGGGATGCAGAACAGGTTAGATGCGTGTTCCCCCTTAGCGGAACGCGGCTCCAGGACAGCATAGTCCACGCTTATGTTTTCGCATTTCGGGTACAGTCGGCGAAAGGTAGCATCGAACTTCCGTGTGCCGAAGGCCGCCGCGATTTGCTCTAAGTAGGGTGCTGTCTCGGAAAGGTGCTCGCGCAGCGCGCGCGCCAGCGTATCGGCACGCCACAGGAACATGCCGCTGTTCCAGAAATAGCGCCCCGAGGCGAGAAATTCCTCCGCCCTTTGGCGGTTAGGCTTTTCCGTGAAACGCCGCACTCGAAACAAGTCTTTCTCTGTTCTCTCGCCGGTTTCGATGTAGCCGTAGCCGGTCTCGGGGCGAGTGGGCTGAATGCCCATGACCACAATGTTTTCCCCGCGCGCGGCAATCTCTACGGCGCGCTGCAGCACGGCGCGAAAGCCCTTCTCATCGGCCACCACGTGGTCGGAAGGGAACATCCCGATCACCGCCGCGGGGTCGTGCCTCATCAGGATAAACGCCGCCAGCCCGATGGCCGGCGCCGTGTTGCGCCCGGCCGGTTCCGCCACTACCTGCCGGCGAACGATGGCCGGCAACTGGCGGGTGATCTCGCTTTTCAAATCTTCGTTGGTGACAATCCAGAATTGCTTCTCCGAGGCGAGCGGCCGCAGGCGCTCCACCGTCTGCTGGATCATAGTGCGCTTGCCATTGAGCGCCAGCAATTGCTTGGCCCGGCGCTTGCGGCTCAGGGGCCAGAAGCGGGTGCCGCGGCCCCCGGCCACTATTACGGGATAAAAATGAGCGTTCAGTTTGGCCACGAATTCACGCGGATGCTGAAAAACCTGCAGCCGGCAGAGAAAATATGCCGCAGGTTGTTGCCATCTTAAACTACCGCCGGCTCCGGCCGGGGATGCGCCGGCACCCGCGCCCGCAGGAACTCCACCGACCACTGCGGACGCACTCGGAATTCCTGCACGCAGGCGGGTATCACTACTGCTTCTCCGGGAGCGAAAGTCACCGGCTGCGAACCGCCAGCTTCGATCACACCGCATCCATTCACTGCCACCAGAATCTCCACCAGGCGCTTGCCTCCTTCGATGGTAGTGAAGAGGCTTGGTTCCTTCATGGCGAACTGCTCCACCACGAAAAAGGGCGAGGCAATCAGCTCCTGTTGCTCCCGCTGCGGCTGGCCATTTCCGCCGGCTTTCCTCACTTTGCCGGAACCCGTCTTTTCTTTTACCGCCTGCATGCCTTGCTCCAGGTGCAGTGCACGCGGACGGCCGTAATCATAAAGACGGTAGGTGGTGTCGGAACTCTGCTGCGTTTCCACCAGGATAGAGCCCGGCGCGATCGCGTGCACGGTACCCCCGGCCACATAAATCATCTCCCCAGCATGGATATCAATCCAGTTCAGCAGATCTTCGGCCCGCGTCTCACGGATGGCCCGCTCTAACTGCTGGCAGGTGACGCCCGGCTTCATGCCCAGCGCGACCTGCGCTCCCTTTTCCGCATGGAGAACATACCAGCACTCGGTTTTTCCCCAGGGCTGCCCCACGCGCTGGGCGCAGGCGTCGTCAGGATGCACCTGGACAGAGAGCTTGTCGTGGGGAAACAGAAACTTGAGCAGCAGCGGAAAGCGCTTGGGCTCTCGCGCCGCGTCGCCCACTAATTCCCGGCCATACTTTTCCGCCAAGTCTGCCAGGCGTTGACCTGCCAGCGGCCCGTTGGCCACGCGGCACTCGTCGCCGGTCAGCCAGGCTTCGCCGATTTTTTCCGGAAACTTGCGCCCCGCGTAAATGGGGGAGAGGTCCGTCGCGCCCCACGGCCGCGGGCTGAATTCCGGCAAAAGCAGTAAGGGGTAAAGCTCCATGGCCTAGTAGATGGCAACCGGCAGCTGGTAGCCGACTCTTTGAACGAGGACGCTAACTGGGACTCGTTCCGGCTAACTTACTTGCTGCGCGCAATCTGTATAGAAGCAGGTCTGGGCAGAGCAGTTGCCGCCAATGTTCTCCCAGGTCGGTTATAAGGCGGCAAAGAATTTACGCATCCGCTCCAGGCCCCGGTCCAGTTCTTTAGCCGAAGTGGCATAAGAAATGCGAATATGCTCGCGCGTGCCAAAGCCCTCGCCTGGCACCGTGACCACATGCGCCTCGCGCAGGAGCCGCCCGGCCACGTCGGCTGCATTCTTCAGTCCGCCCCGGCCAAAATAGGCGGAAATGTTGGGATAGGCATAGAACGCGCCTTCCGGCAGGGGGCAGCGAATTCCTGGAATCGCCCGCAAGCCCGCCACCACCCGGTCGCGGAGCTGGATGTATTCCCGCCGCATCTCTTCCACGCACTGCTGCGAGCCCTTCAGCGCCACCACCGCCGCTTTCTGCACGAACGAAGTTGGGTTGGAGGTGGACTGGCTCTGCAGCTTCTGCATGGCCTTGATCACCGCCTCCGGCCCCAGCGCATAGCCCAGACGCCAACCCGTCATGGCATACGTTTTGGAGAGCGAACCTGCCACCAGCAACCGCTCACGTCCCTCTGGCAACGATCCCAGGGAAAATTTTCTGCCCGTGAAGTTCAGGTACACGTAGCACTCGTCGGAGATTACCCAGATGCCGCGCCGCGTGGCCAGGCGCACAACTTCGGTCATATCCTCCGGGTTCATCACGGCGCCCGAAGGATTGCCCGGCGAATTCAGAATGATGAGCTTGGTGCGGGAAGTGATCGCTCGCTCCACCATGGCAGCGGTCAGAGCGAAATTCTGGTTCTCGTCCGTCTCCACCATCACCGGCTGCCCTCCGGCATAGCGCACGATGTCTTTGAACGACACCCAGTAGGGCACGGGCAGGATGACCTCATCCCCGTGGTCCACCAGCACCTGCATGGCGTTGAACAGAGCCTGCTTGCCGCCCACGGAGGCAATCACTTCTTCCCGCCGGTAGTTGGAGCCAAAGTCGGCTGCATGGCGCTGCACAATGGCGTCGCGCAATTCGCCGGTGCCCGCTACCGCCGTGTACTTGCTGAAGTTGCCTTGGATGGCGCTGATGGCCGCGTCTTTGATGTGCTTGGGGGTGGCGAAGTGGGGCTCACCGGCTCCGAAATCCACCAGGTCCGCGCCTTCACCCCGCAGCCTTTCCGCCTCATTCACCACCGCTGCGGTAGCGGAAATCTCAATTCTTCCAATCCGCTCTGCGAAGCTCTCCGTGGGTCGCACTTGCGTGGTTGCCATCGCCATTCCTTCTCTACCTGTGAGTTGCTTCCTTGTGCCGCGCCATGGCCGGCGCCAGCTTATCGCGCAGCTTCTTTTCCACCAGTTCCGGCACCAGCCCGCGTACCGATCCGCCCAGCGTGGCCACTTCCCGCACCAGGCGCGAACTCAGATAGGAATAGGTTTCCGCCGGCATCATGAAGACCGTCTCCAGACGCGGCTCCAGCTTGCGGTTCATGAGCGCCATCTGCAACTCATACTCGTAGTCGCTGATGGCGCGAATGCCGCGCAGCACCGCGGTGGCGCCGACCTTCAGCGCGTAATCCACCATCAGCCCGTCGAAGCTGTCCACGCGCACATTTTCCCGCTCCCGGGTCATGGCCCGGATCATTTCCAGCCGCTCCTCCAGGCTGAACAGCGGCTCTTTCTCAGGATTGCGCAAAATGGCCACAATCAGCTCGTCAAATATCTTGGCGCCCCGCTCGATCAGGTCCAGGTGGCCATTGGTCAAGGGGTCAAACGAGCCAGGATAGATGGCGATAACGGGCTTCAATCAGCCTCAATTGTACGGGAATCCGCCAAACAGCGCGATTCCAATGCACGCCGGTTCGGAGCAGGCAATCTGCGGCATAACTATTAAGAAGAACGGACAATTGACCCGCGAACCGCGTGGGCCTACCATTCCCGCAATGTCGTCCCCCTCCCCCAGCATCGGCCAGGTGCTCGGGCACTATCGCATCGTAGAGCAGATTGGTGCCGGGGGGATGGGTATCGTCTTCCGTGCCCACGACTTGCAACTCGACCGCGACGTTGCTATCAAGGTCCTGCCGGCCGGCACCATCAGCGACAGCAACGCCCGGGCGCGCTTCCACAAAGAAGCTCTGGCGCTGGCCCGCCTCAACCACCCCAACATTGCTACCGTGCATGAGTTCGGCAGCCAGGATGGCGTGGACTACCTGGTAATCGAGTACATCGCCGGGGTGACCCTGAACACCAAGCTGCTGGCTGGCCGTTTGCCCGAGCAGGAGGTGATGACGCTTGCCGGGCAGCTGGCGCAAGCCCTGGAGGCTGCCCATGAACAGGGGGTTGTGCACCGGGATTTAAAGCCCGGCAACTTGCGGCTGACCGCCAAGGGGCAACTTAAGGTGCTCGACTTCGGCCTGGCCAAGCTGGCGAGGCCCATGGATGCCAGCCTGGCGACGGAGACGCTGGGCCAGAATCCGATACTTTCCGGCACTTTGCCCTACATGTCGCCGGAGCAGGTCCACGGGCACAACGTGGATGAGCGCAGCGACATCTGGGGGGCGGGAGCGGTGATGTACGAAATGGCCACCGGCCAGCGGCCATTTCCTGAGCGTCACCCACCAAAACTGATTGACGACATCCTGCGGCAGCCGCCCAAGCCCCCAACCGCGATCAATCCCGGTCTGCCGCCGGGACTGGAAGCCATCATCCTGAAGGCTCTGGACAAGGATCCCGAGCGCCGTTATCAGACCGCCCGGGAATTGCGGGTAGACCTGAACCGGCTGATGCCCAGCAGCAGTGGAACTTCTTACATCTCAGCCACCCGGCCGGTGGCATCGCGCCTGCACCGCCGGTGGGCGTTCCTGGCGCTGGCAGTTCCCGTGGTGGCGGTGCTGTTTCTGGTTAGCTGGCGCCTGAAAAACCGTCTTCAGCCCGCTCCCCATGCGCCACGAATTTTGGCCATCTTGCCCTTTCAGGCCGTGGACGGGGATAAGGCCACCAGCGCTCTGGGCACCGGCATGACTGAAACGCTTACCGCGCAACTGGCCCAGCTCAGCGACCACAACTCTCTGCAGTTGGTTTCTACCCACGAAATCGAGGCCCAGAACATCAAGACGGCGGAGCAGGCCCACCGTGATTTTGGCGTGGACTGGGTGCTGGAGGGCAGCCTGCAGCAGGCGGGCTCGCAGATGCGCATCAACTGTATCCTGGTGGACGCCGCCACGCGGCGGCCCCTGGGCGCCGGCACTATTACCGCTGCCACCAACGACATTTTCGGTCTCGAAGATAGGGTCGTAAATAAGGCGCTTGAGATCCTGGCACTCGAAATCCCAAGGGCGCAGCGGGAGAGCGGCCACGTCCGCGCCGACACCAAGCCAGAGGCCTATCAGGATTACCTGCGCGGGTTGGGCTACTTGCAGGACTACCAAAAGCCGGAGAACATCCAAAGCGCCATCGCCGAATTCGGCCGGGCGCTGCAAGTGGACCCCAACTACGGTCGCGCCTATGCCGGAATGGGCGAGGCCTATTGGCTGGGATTTC